>JABXGX010000045.1 GCA_016550405.1 archaeon
AGGAGACATCCTCTTGTGTATATCGACCTGAACAGAAAGACGCAATGATGAACACACAAAGGAGAATAAGGAAACCGATTGCAAAGGGAAAGATGACCGGATTGATGAGAACAAGAATCCAAGTGATAATAAGGGCCACCAGTATCAAAAGAAGGGGACACAGAATATCGATTTTTCGCAATGTTATCAGGGATACCTAATTTCTTTCTTCTTAAAAGAGTTCAGACTTGGCCCAATCTTTCTAGTGTGGAGTGGAACGTATAATTAAAAGGCGTAATCTGCATAGAAGAACCAATTCTCAAAGCATCATTGATTCTAATGGAAGCGGACAGTAAATTGAAAGAACAGCTTACAATGCCTATTTACAAATCTTGGTATCAAGGACCTCTACGATACACTGATTCAGAAATGATTCAAATAATCTTTACTCCCACCAAAACCTGTTATGAACGAATCTTACCTAAACCACTTAATCCTGGATTATTAGGTGGCGCATATCTCGCACGTTTTCGTAATTCTCGCTTTGGGGATATGTGGGAATCTGCTATTGTAGTTCAATGCACCTATGAGGAATACTGGGGGGTGTATTGTGTCGCGATGCATACAGATAATATCGCATCGATGGTGGCGCATCGCGAAATCTGGGGATTTCCTTCTAAACCCGCGAAATTCAAGTATGCTCGAAAGGAAAATCGAATCAAAGCCCAAGTTATTAGTGGAAAAGTTCCATTGATGAAGTTTGATATCAAACTTGAAGGACCGGGTGATTGGATTGACACAGGAGACACAATAAACTACAAAGTAATTCCTGGTGTTGATGGAGAAGGATATGACGCTAACCAAATAACAGCTGCAAAACTTGATTTTGTAATCCATGAAGGAATGGCGGGGGAAGGAAAACTCGTCTTAGGTAATTCTGATGATGATCCATTGGCTGATCTTTTTAAATTCGAAAACATCGTCGCTGGTACATGGTTTAGAGTCGATTTAACAACGAACCTGGGCAAAATAATTGCAAAAGTTTTATAAAAAGAAAGATTGGGGAAGCGGAGAAACTCCGCCTCCATAATTACTCTTTTCGGACTACATAGTAAATAAGACCAACGACTACAACTGTAATTACTATAACACCGCCAATTATTCCTAAGAAAACTGGATTAATGGGTGGTGGAGGTAGTGTTGTTGGAGGTCTTTCCACGGAGATGGACTGACTATTACTCCAATTGCTGGGATTATCTTCGTTATCGAAGGCTCGAACACGGTAAAAGTAAGCGCCATCTGAGAGGTTAATCATCACCTGACTAGTAGTCGTTGTATTCCATTCTTGAAGGTTAGCTGAAAAGTCTGCACTTGTTGACTGTTGTAGCTGGTAGTGAGAAACGGTTCCATCTATGTCTGAGCTAGCAGTCCAAGAGATTGTGAAATTTCCAGATGAACTGACAGCACCAGGATCGTTAAGAGTTGGTGAAGAGGGGGGATTAGCTTGAACCGTGAGGTTGGTGGCTAGGGTTTTCTTCCAATTATCCACTAAATCATAGGTTTTGATGTGATAGGTAATAATCCCACCAGTCATTATCTGGTTCGCAGGAATCTGCGCTGAATAGAGTGAAGCTGTTGGAGTCATGCTGATTGTCTGCTCCCCGCCCGCGTCGATTTCGTAGAATAGAGTTGCATTGTTGACTCCTGCAGGGTCGGTAATTGTTGCTGAAATGGTCAAAGCTTCTCCACTACGTGGTGGATTAGGCGATGGAGTGACATTTGATATTGTAGGTCCGAATACATCGAGTTCGATTAGAGACGTGTTTAGGAGCCATTCACAGACATTTTCAATAAAGACTTCATTATCAGGTATTGGGTAGTCGTAATCGCTGAAGAACGTCGTTCCAGAAAGCATTATGCGCGAATCACCCACCTGCTCCACTGCCATAAGTGGGATACGGTCTCCTCCCATACCATCATCAGTATTATCATAAATTATTGTAGCAGCGGGAGAATACACATCGGTTTGGTAAAAGTTCTCGTTTCCAAACGTGATGTTGGTAACCGCACTTGGGTCTGTATAATAGAGGCTGGATGTGGAGAACATTCGGATTGCGCTGACATTCCGAGTCATATTGAATGTGAGGGTGGGTGACACAATCTGGGTTATATCACAATACCAAAGCTGTACACCATCGGGATTGAAAATCTGATCATCATTTAATCGAAGGTGGCTTGTACAGTTAGCCATCAAGTAATTAACCGAGGGGCGTTTGAAGCCATATTGATTTTCGAAATCTGAATATCCGGAAGCAAGGATGTTGGTCCGTGTCCCATTGACGAACCAATCGGCAATGGCATTTGTTTCGGCAAGCGTGAAATTAGTATAGGGTGCTGTGATCACTAATAGATCAACACCTAGTAAATCGGTTGCGGTGATTCCATCAGAGTCTTCGATGACATTCAGTCCCCACGCGGTTAAACTATTTTTGAAATTAGTCAACTGATTAGTATCGGTGTAGGCATTATCGTGGCCAGCATCAATGAATATTGTGTAGGAAACAGCACCAGTTGGAATATTTGGTGCTTCAAGTCCTTGAACGGCTGAATACCATAGGTTTCGAATTCCAGTTGCGGCTCTTTCTAACTGTGTCTCGATCATATCATGGAAGCTCCCATTTGAGGTTAAGGGGCTCGGTATGGGTTGATTGTAATCGGGGTAAAGCGCTCGACAATCATTGTAATAGTCATGAGATGTTGTTGCAGCATCAACCACAGCCTGTCTTGGATCTGAAACAATTTGTGGGGCAGGGATGGAAATATTGAATGTGGCCAAGTGGTCATTGATATCGCCTTCTAAGACTGAATGACCTGGCCAGTTTGCATCAGTATGAATAGGGATATTTGGGTCGGCGTAATAGTGACTCATCACACCAGCGGCAAACATTCCTTCTTTCCAATTTCCCATGGAAAGGTTGTTGACCATGTAGTTGAACCAGCGCTCGGTTGCGATATGAGCGGTGTATTGCTGTGTTATTGGGTAGTAGAGGTGATTATCCCAATCTTGCCATACGGTATCTGGGGTTATTGAACCGCTCTTTATATCGCTTGCAAAATACTCGAATGCATCTTTCCAACTGTCTGAAGGTAATGCATCGATAGCTTCATCGGTGAGCCACATGTGCGTGGCTAATCCCCATGCCTGAGTTTGGGGAAAGTGTGGTAGAGTAAAGAATAATCCCAAACCCAGGAATAATATTAGGAACAAGGCTTTTGCCGATTTTCTTGTCACAAAGTCACTTCCCATATTTTTCGAACAAGTGCCACATCTACTGATTAACATCCATAAATAATGTGCGAAACGCTAAAAGAACTGACAAGGTAGGAGTTTTGCTTGACTTATTCTCTTAATAGAAAAGCCTAAAGAGCACTTAGTAGGCAGAATACGGAACGGTGCCTATATGGAGTCAAAATGGTCTGATATCGGATTCCTCGGGAGTATTCTGCTGGTAGGGTATGGACTTCTAGCGCTCCTAATCTATTACACACCCCCCTCCACATACGGGGCTTTTTCAACTATTATTGCTAGCGGAATGGCTGTTCTCAGTATTATTGCCGGTGTCTGTTTCAGCTTTGGTTTTCTCGCCGTCCGGATGGAATTAAATGCTCCTAGCTCATGGCTTACCTATTCCATTGTTTTTCTCACATGGGTGACTTGGGCTTTTTATGGGGTTAGTCAAATCCTTGTGGCTTTAGGCTTAACAATCGGGCTTGTTTATTGGTTCTTTTCAATTTATGGTATCATGGTGGTGTCTCTATTTTGGGGGATGTTCTTCTTTAGCGTACGCAAACAGCTCGGAGGTAAAGAGCGATTTGCCTTTGGTGCAGCCATGCTCTTTTTTATCAATGGTCTGGGTTGGGTGACTTTCATTGGCTTCGGCATTCTTGCATTGAGTGCCTTCCTTTGCTTGTTAATTTTCGCTCCTGCTACGAAGTATTCAATTTTCTCCCCGATTATTCGTTTCCTAAGTCCCAAACGGGTCGGTATCATTCGTCTATGGGCTCCGATTTTTCTAATCATCTATTCCTTGTTGGCTATGAAATGGGTTATCAATGGGATTTTTCCGCTTCCTGTGGTAATTGCAGCTGTAGTTAATATTCTTAGTCTTCTGTTAGTCCTAGTTCTCATTATTGGTATTACAATGGTTTTGCGGTCATATGAACGACGATACGAGATTTCGACGCTCTGGTACGCTCAGCTTGCATGGATACCTAGCATGCTTTTAGTAATGCTGGCTGATCTTCAATGGCTGATGAGTAATATTACAGTCTTCATTGATCCCGCATGGGGATTAGTGCTGTATGATACGCTTGTTTCCTTTCTAGGGTGGTGTTCTGTTTCGTTAACGATTTTCTCTTTCATTGCAGCGATTTCATTTATGCAACTATACCGGTTACATGAACTACGTGGTGAAACAATTCTTTTCTTTCTGCATCTTTCATTTCTGGCCAGTGGTTTCATATGGCTAACTATTGCTATGTCCATTTCAGGGCTCTTACCCATAATCCCGTGGGTCATTACTTTAATTGGTTTATACCTACTTGACATCTTCAGTATAGGATTTCTTGGATTCTTCTTTGTAGGGATCTTCCTTTGGAGACACTGGCGTAAGATTACAAGGGCAAGAGAAGAATAATATCAAAAAAAGAGAAGGGTAGGAGAACGACCCAAAGGTGTTCTCCCTTTTTCTGTTGATCTTGCAACAAGTGCAGGTGTTATTGTCTACTTGCGACGCCGGCGAATGACGATCACTGGAACGATGATTGCCGCTAATCCCAGGATAATAGCTTCAAATGGGAAGCCAGGAATTGGTGGCGGTGGTGGTATGATAATAGTGTATGTCGTTGAGACCATGTTACTCCACTCACCTGCGTTTTCTTCAGTGTCTACGGCTCGCACATGGAAGTAGTAGGTTCCTGCACCGAATCCTGTGACATCAAAGGTGTGGGTATGAGTCATTCCACTAACATTCACAGCAATCACGGCAATAGCAAAAGTTGAACTATTGCTCATGACAACGGTGTAGCGAAGAATACCAGTATCGTCGATTGCTCCGGTCCAGTTAACTTGGATTAATCCGTCATATACTTCACTTGGACCAACAAGAATTGGGGTTGAGGGTGGACCTGGGACAATGACGGATGTAGCCTCAAGACCCCACAGAATCGCTTGCTTGACGAGGGTCGAGCCGTTCATGTATGTGGAGTAATAGGTGTCAGTCCACATGGGTTCATAGTCGCCATAGGGTGACGCTCCGGTTGCAATTACACGGTTGTTGCTAAAGTAACCAATATCTTTCTCTCCCGCCATCATGACAAAGTTGCCAATTTGAGCATCAGTGACAGTTAGTGGGGGAATAAGGGGATTGCCGTCCACCACGACACCCGTATCATTGGTGAGGAGAATGTTGAACACGCCAGGAATGCTGTTATTGTGCAAGGCAACATCATGTCCAGTTCCATTGACACCATACAGAAGAGTAGGACCATGGAAGAGGGCACCGTGTGTAATGCCTGCTGTAATGGTTGCAGCATCACCGGTAGTAACGGTGACATTCGGTACAACTCGGTATGATGCTTGGCAGTTGGAGATAGGATCTTCAATGGAGGTAGGTTCGTGCCGAAGATGACTTCCAACGGTTTCAAGGACTAAACTGGTATTACCAGCAATCCAGTCACGACCTCCATAGTCAGAGTCGCTGCCAACCCAAAGGAATTTTCCACCACCGACGCCACCAGCAGTACCGTTCCACCAATTCCAGATGGTTTGGAAGAACCCAGGGGCATTAGTTGCATTAAATTCCTCTATGCCCGTAGCGGGACCATATGGTCCAGCCAATATAAGGGCATCTGCACCAGATAGAACCGTAGCATTCAACACAGTAGCAATGCGGACAGTTGCCCCGAGCCCCTCAAGCCAAGTCTGAATCTCGGAAAGACCATTTGTACCTATACCATAACCGGTAACAAATACGACGACCTTTCCTGAAGGATCAGCGGGTGCTTGGGGTGTAAACACTGCGAACATGCCGAATACAAGGACTGTTGCAATAAGTGCACTCATTAATTTTTTATTCAATTTTCCGTTTCACTCCTTAGGTTTCAAACCTTTAGGGGATGCGGTCAAGCTACGTTTGCTATCCTTTAAAGGCTTACTATCCCCTGAGTCAATTGTGTTCAGGTAAAGAAGGCAAAAAAAGAATCGACTTTTATCTAGTAAAAAGACTTGGCTCCCTTATCTAAATGCAGTATATCTTTGGAAATGAATCTATTCCCGTAGAACAGGAAGGTACTTATTCTTGTTATATCAGATGCTTTGAGGGTGGCGGTAATATGCGATTATTTAGTCCCACGAAATTCATCGCAATTCTATTGATTGTGCCTTTATTATTGAGTGTATTGTTTGGCCCTCTCTTCTCAAGGTTTTCAGTTTATCCAGAAGAGGAACCTCCAAAGTTCTCTTCAGCCCCTATGGGAATCAGCGCTCAGTTGATTTACCCAAACATTGGTCGAGCTGCAATAGTCTTGAATGGTTCACTGGTAGAAGTGCAACTTCGTGGTCCAAATAATATCTCTTCATGGGATTTCACACTCTTCAGGGAATATCAATCCTATTCTATCACACATGGAACACCAAGTTTCAATAGTACAACAGGTATTTGGAGTGTCAATATCAGTATCCCTGGAAATGCAGCCTGGGATTTGTACAACCTCAATGTTACGATTTCAGATGGGCTTTCTCAATTAAATATCCAAGAATGGAATGCTGTACAAGTCCGCCATTCATTCTCTGAAAACTTCACTATTGTCCACGTTACAGATACTCACTTCTTTCCGCAATCAGGTGATTACAGTACTAAACTCCGAGGTGCACAATATCAGGCGGCTCTTGCTGGAGCTGACCTGATGATTCTAACGGGTGATTGCACTGATGATGGCGAAGAAGGTTCATTTCAATATCTACGGAACGTCATGCGGGAAAGCCGCGTTCCCTATCTAGTAGGACCTGGTAATCACGATCGTGATAGCACAGGTCCCACCTTTCGCCTATACAAATCCTTCTTTGGAACTGATTACTATACGGCTACTATTGGACCTGATATATTCATCATTATGGCTAATACCTATCAACAAACCGCAAGCAATTATCGCTTTAATTTCACACAACTAGGATGGATTGAAAGAGATTTAGCAGCAAGTTCAGCGAAAACTAAGATTGTGGCTGGACACGCCCCAATGATTCAACCTGATTCAGACGATTACTTCATGCAATACGATGAAGCAGTTGAGCTTCAACGTATCGCTCGTGAAAACAATATGACAGTATATCTGAGTGGTCATCGTCACAATGATCGAGTGGATCTAATCAATGGTACGCACTTCATTTTAACTACCACCCTCGGCGGATCTGTATGGACGCTTCCAACTGATCCTGGTCATCATCGCAACGGATTTCGAAGATTGGTCTTTGAGAAGAATAATCTAACTTCTTGGAGTTGGACTAACTGGAACTGGTCTCAACCTTGGGATGAGGTTAAGGTCAATCGCCAGCGAACTAGTTTTCTCTCACAAGTCTCAGGCGGGTATATGCAAATTATTAATAATTTGACAACTCCGCTAATTGACCAACAAGTAGATTTCTTACTCGAACCATTAAGTGGACCTGATATCTATCAAATTGATGGTGGAACCTCAATTTCTACGAGTAATGGAAGTACATCCTGGTTCCTTCGGGCAAGCGTTGATGTTCCTGTTGATGGAGTAGCAACGCTTCGGGTTTTTCCAAGTAATGCCCAGTCACCTACCATTGAAAGTGTCACCTATCCTGACCCAGGGTTTACAGAGACCGTTTCGCAAATATTTTCAGAAGTAACGAATCCGATAAGTGGAGTTGAACGCGTTGAACTCAACCTATCGATAGATTCGAATCCATTTTCGCTAGTACGAATGAGCCAAGTTGGTACTGATCTATTCCGTTATTACCAGTTTTTTGTAACTCGAACAACTTTGGTCTTTTCTGTTTTAGCCACTGATTTTTCCGGGCAAATAACAACTTCATCACAATATAGCTTCCTTGTGACTAGTCAACCGAGTCCACCGATTTTAGCGAATCCTGGTGAAGTAAGTTTGACGGGGAATGTCACCTTAGGTTGGACATCTAGTGTTGACGATGATGGAACTATCGATTACTATACGGTGCAAGTCAGTGATGATAGTGATTTCACCAATATCCTCAATGAAGAAGATGCTACTGGAACAACAACGACCATTTATGGCTTGACTAACAACACTTACTTCTTCCGTGTTCAATCAGTTGATAATGATTTAGCGGCGAGTGACTGGAGTAATACCCAAAATGTTACTGTCTCAATACCTCCAACTACAACTCCTCCCCCACCTCCTCCCCCACCACCTATTAATTGGACCTTAGTCTTGATGGCTGGTGGCGTAGTTGGGGTTGTCGTCATTATTGGTGGAGTTGTTTATTTCATTCGATTCCGCAGAGCAAAACCCGAGTAATGTGAAGGTTTGAAAGGTGTTCTAAAGCGTAGTACAGCCGATTATACAATGCAGATTGGGAAAAGTTAAAAGCAGGCATAATTCAGGGAAATCAGTACATGACGTCATAGTATATAAGAGAGTGACGTCGAATACTCTTTGAGTGTGGAAAATTTATGCTCTCACCAATTCGTAAAACGCAGTTATTCACACTGTTCTTCTTGGGGGTACTTGTCTTTAGCGGAACCATTGTCCTAAGTAACAATTCAGTTTCGGCTATTTCATCCAATACCTCAATAACGACAGATAAGTTAACTCCCAATGAATCATTTGCACTGGAATCCAATCCAACTCCAAATGGAAAGATGCAACCAGTGACGTTGAAAATTATTACACGGCATAGCACAACTATACAGCTATATATGGAGACAGCGTTCCTTGCAAGTCAACAAGCTACTGACAATAATATTGTCGACATTCAGTGGACCCAACCTGGTGCCGAATACTGGCCAACAGTAATTCCCACATATAATCCAGATATCGCATGGGGTGGTGGGCCCTCTCTTTTCGACACGATTGACATGCTCGGATATCTCAAACCGATGAACAGCACATATATGGATTCAGTCATGAGCCGCATCCCTGATGATATGGCCGGTTCTCCAATGAAACGCTTCGATGAGAACATGGATGTTATCTGGGCTGCTGCCGCAATCAGCTCATTTGGGTTCACGATTAACAAACCCTGGCTTGATGATAAGGGTCTTCCTTATCCAACTCACTGGGAAAATCTGACCAGCTTCGAGTTTGGCGGCCTTTTACCGGCACCTACGGTTGCCATGGGAAACTCTCCGGGCACAACGAGTAACACAAAGATCTATGAGATCATTCTCCAACGATTCGGTTGGGAGAAGGGCTGGGAAACCCTTAGCCGCATGGCTGCAAATGGTCGGATTTACAGTGGATCCGTTGAAACACAAAATGCAGTTGAAGTCGGGGAAGTTGGAGTCTCTATGTCCATTGACTTCTATGGCTACACAACAGCCTTACGGAATCCAGGAACAGAGTATATTATTCCCCAAAATGGATCAATCATTAATGGTGATCCCATTGCACTTTGTACTACTGGAACTAGTATAGCAAATGCGTCCGAGTCGTTCATCGACTGGGTTCTAAGTCCGGAAGGTCAGCAAATCTGGCTTCATGAGGACATTAACCGTATGCCGATTCTGGAGGACGCCTTTCTCCTTGACAAACTGAATCCCATCAATCCTTCATTAGGAGCACGTGATGATCTCTACGCATTCTATAATACAACTTTGCAAAACCTCAGCATTGAATTTGATGATCCCCTCTCTCTCTCCTACGAATACTCTTTGATGTTCTACTTTGAATCGGTAATTACTGATGCACATGAAAAACTTGTTGATTGCTGGGGCGCGATTCTCGATGCTCTTAGTGCCGGATGGATCACTGAGACTGAAGCTGAAGATTTTGCTGGAATGATGGCAGCACCAGTAAGTTGGAACGATGGAGCAAACACGTTTAACGAGTCTTACGCTATTTCGATTAATGGACAGATGGGCTCAAGTTCCTCGTTCCGAAGCAATATGCAGAGTACTTGGACTGATGCAGCGAATGACCAATATGACTATGTGCGTAGTCTGATTCCAACAGGACCTGGTGCACCTCCTCCACCGATTCCGGGCTTTCCTGCCATCTCTCTGGTCATCGGTGTTGCTGCTGCGTTAGGAATCGGGCTCTATGTTCGCCGAAGAAGGGAGTAATTCACTTCCTTCTCCCTCTACTTTTTTTTATTCGAGTATATGATTATTTAAGGAAGATACACACTAAAAATTCACTTCCCTGCCTAAAACGACTTGAAAGTCGGTGGAATGAGTGACGAATTCAGAATCTAAAACAACAGAATCTGAACAGTATGATTCCACATTTGAGGAGAAATGGCGCAATTTAATAAGCGGATCTGCCTTGCGCCTCCGAGCAAGAGAGTATAAGGATAAGCTCGAGAATCAATTTTTCCTCTTCCGACGTGAAATGGACTGGTTCTCAAATATACAATTAATCGCTGTTCTTGTATTGTTTTCCATCTTTTTACTTGCTCCCATAGCGACGGTGATGATTACTGCGTTTACGTTTGAAGGGCAAATTTCCATATATTGGATAAACGAAGTCTTTGCCACCTCCATTCACTGGCCAATGACACAGCTTTTTCCTGGTTTAGCCCCAATAGCAGAAGCAGTTGATGGACTTCGCAACCCCGATACAGCTGAGAATGCCTGGGCTACATTGCAAGCAATTATGGGAAGCAACCTTGTTCCTCTTCACTACCATCACATTGGTTGGCTCTTTGAGGTACAGGGGCGTTTTATTGATTGGTCACCCGGCGCATCTGCGTTCTATATTGCTGGTGTCGATGCTGGATCTATTATTAATTCATTGTACTCTGCTTTCCTAACAACTATTTTTGCTACATCGATTGGAGTCGTTTTAGCGTTTATCATGGCTCGCTATGAGTTTCGCGGGAAAACGATTCTACGTATTGCACTTCTAGTTCCCCTCCTTGCCATACCCTTTGTAGGCGCTGTTGGACTGTTACGAATGATTAGTCTTGATGGTACTATCAATTATTTTCTATACTCAGTCTTTGGGTTCAGAATTGTCATTGATGGCTTAGCTGCAGTGATATTAGTTCAGACGCTTCATTTCTTCTCTCTCACATATCTCTCAGCTTATGGGGCCTTCCAGAATATTGATCCGACTTTAGAAGAATCTGCTGAGAATATGGGTGCAAAAGGATTCACACTTTTTAGAAAAGTAACATTTCCATTAGCATTACCTGGAATTGAAGCTGGTGCAATTCTCACCTTTATTTTAGCCATTGAAGATTTAGGGACACTGATTGTCTATGAAGGGAGTACTCAAGTAAAGCACACTTTGACTTATCAAATATTTGACAATATATGGGCCCCAACTGGCACAGTGGAAGGAATCGCTACAGCCTTGGGTGTTATTCTACTTATCATCGCCATGATCAGTTTCTTCTTTATTCGTCGTTACATGTCTTTACGACATTATGCAATGATGAGTAAAGGTGGAACGTGGAATCCACGATTTACCAAAGCCCGATGGTTCCATTACCTTATCTTCTACGGTTTTATTATCGTAGTACTTGCCTTTGCACTCCTTCCACACATAGGTGTATTCTTACTTGCATTTGCTGCACCTGGATCATGGGGGACGGGTGATCCCATTCCTACCACTTTCTGGATTGGTAACTTCCTAAGGATGTTTGTTGACCCTGAGTTCTTTGGATCAATTGTGAATAGTTTGATGTATAGTGCAGTTGCCGTAGTCATTATTGTGCTTGTTGGGACAGGGGCCGCCTATATAGTTGCGAGGAAAAAAATACCAGGACGTGAAGCATTAGATCTCCTTGTTACGATGCCCATTGCTCTACCAGGAATTGTTATTGCAATCGGGTATCTCATCTTTTTCTCAAATGCCCCTCCCTTCAATCTATTTCTAAGTCCGGTTCTATTCTTTTCACCGATATTCTTGATAACATTCTCATATACAGTTCGTAAATTCCCGTTCACCGTTCGGTCAACATATGCTGGACTGCAACAGACTCATGTTGAACTCGAAGAGGCTGCGCAGAATCTTGGTGCGAGCCGTGTACGAGTTTTTGGTGGAATCGTTCTCCCCATAATTGGAGCAAGCATCTTAGCCGGAGCAATGATGTCATTTGTCTATTGTATGTCAGAAGTTAGCACGAGTATTGTGTTAGGAGATATCAATTCTACTTGGGGACCTATAACTTGGAAAATGCAGTCTGCTCTGGGAGCAATTGCAATGGGCCAATCCATGGCTGCTGCAATGGGTGTGCTATTAATGGTTATTCAAATTATTGTGATGGCAATCGTAAATATTGTCTTGAAGCGTCGGTCAGAAGCACTAATTGGAATCTAAAAATTGGGTGATATAAAAATGGTAAATATCAATTTGAAGGACATCACCAAGACCTTTGGTGAAGTTGTAGCGGTAGATGATGTTTCAATTGAAATAGATGAAGGCGAGTTGTTCACTTTACTTGGTCCCTCTGGTTGTGGAAAAACGACCCTTCTTCGAGTAGTTGCGGGGTTCTATCATCCTGATGAGGGTCAAGTATTCTTCGATGAAAATGATGTGACAAATCTACCTCCTCACAAACGCGAGACTGGCATGGTTTTTCAAAATTATGCCATCTGGCCACACATGCGCGTATTTGATAATGTTGCCTTTGGATTGAAAATCCGAAAACTTCCGAAAAGTGAAATCGAAAAACGAGTCCATGAGATTCTTGAAGCAGTACGACTTGGTGGTTTTGAAGACCGTACGCCTTTTCAACTTAGTGGTGGTCAACAACAACGTGTTGCTCTTGCTCGGGCATTGGTGATTAATCCGCATGTACTATTGCTTGATGAACCGTTAAGTAATCTCGATGCAAAGCTACGTCTTGAAATGCGACACGAGTTGAAGCGTATTCAACAAGAGTTTGGAACTACAACCATTTATGTGACGCATGATCAGGAAGAAGCTTTGAGTATTTCCAGTCGCGTCGCTATATTGAATTATGGAAAGCTAATGCAACTTGGTAATCCACGGGAAATATATGAGGAACCTCAGAATCTTTTCGTCGCTGATTTCATTGGATCAAGCACTTTCCTTCCAATTACTATTACCCAACCAAATGGTGGCGAAATTAAAGGGAAGACACCTTGGGGACTGGAATTAAGTGGTCGAACACCAGTAACAGGCTATACCTTCAAAAAGGGTCAAGAAGCTTTTGTCGCTATTCGGCCAGAGGATTTCAAGGTTCGAACACCCGAAGAAAGTTTTAACACAATACCAGGCAAAGTAGTTAGCGTTGTCTTTACTGGTCGGTATAATGATGTACGTGCCGATATTGGGGGCTCAAATCTTGCGCAAGCCGAAATCGATGCAACTCGTATAATAAAGAGTGGCGATCAACTTTCTCTTCACGTCTTAGAGAGGGACACAATAATCTTACCCGCTGAACAGGATCCCTTTGCTGAACGTGTTCGGGAAATCATCACTGGAGCTGCCGCCGCAGATTAAATGCGTGAATGAAATTAATGGCATTTAATTTCTCATCAAACGATCTTCGCGATGGGCGTCTGAAAAACCTCCAAGTGCAATACGCCGGTTGTCCAACCTGAGACGCTGTTTGTTTCACCGGCACCCCTTAGGTACATAAGCAAGAACTGGACGATTATTCCGTGTTCACGGGGCATTTCTTGCACGAAGCTGGTGCCGTTTTTAGCCGTGTGTCTTGTCACACGCTAGTGGTGTGCCTGATGGGACGTACAGTACCTACCTATCGATTGCAGCTAGAGAAAGAACGCCGTCGTTGGGGACTTTTCCGCGCCGCCTTACGTGCTGACGAGCAATCTGCGTTTGACAACCTATTCGTATATGCCAGGACCTACGCGGATGCAGCCAGCGCTGTGGCACGCCCATGCCCCTCGGAAGCCGTGTTTATGTCGATGATTTTGGGGCTCTACCAGGAGGTGCAGCGTCTTCGGCTGGCTCTTGCCACTGCAGCAGGGCATGCCAGTTCGATTACAAACCATAATTATCATAGATATGTACGCAGAGTTCAGGCGGAATTATGATCTACTTGTTCCCGAATTGCCTTAACCATTCAGCTTTTAACACACTCTTCCAGAGTGCTTCTGAAGGAGGCTTGGCTTTTGAAGGTGAGTGTGTGGCTTCCCTTCATCTTAGTGTTTCTCTTAATTCCGTTAAGTGTAACACTACCCACTCCGCAAAAGCACTCTAGCCCAGTAGAGCCTGATTATTGGCCTACTCATGGTTGGCGAACCTCATCACCCGCGCCTCAAGGAATGAACTCACAGTTACTGGATCAACTGGAGATGGAATTACACAGTGTTCAAATCTGCTACAATTCCTTTATTGTGGTCCGCCATGGATACATTGTCTTTGAGTCTTACCCCAATCCGGTTTATGATCAAGATACTTTACATTTCATAGCGTCAGTGACTAAAAGTGTCACTGCAGGATTGTTTGGCATCGCCGTTGATCATGGATATATCGGCAGTATTCAGGATTCGGTTCTTGGGTATTTCCCTAACAGGACATTCGATAATCCCAGTTCATGGAAAGAGTCGATGATCATCCGTGATCTCTTAACAATGAAAACAGGTTTACAGTGGGATGAAGGTTCCTACTCTTATGATGACCCACGAAATTCATTTGTGCAGTGGTTTGCTAGTGAAGACCGTGTCCAGTTTTTCTTGGATCTTCCAATGGCGTCAGCTCCTGATCAACGCTGGTATTATAATACCGGGGCTTCATCTATGCTTACAACTCTCATCACTCGCACCACTGGTCAAACTGCTCTCGAATTCGCCGCAGAGAATCTTTTTCAACCCCTAGGAATCAGCCGATACTACTGGGAATCAGATACCCAAGGTAGTAATTATGGCGGATTTGGAATGGAACTGTTACCTCGTGATATGGCAAAATACGGATTCCTCTATTTACATAAGGGACGCTGGGAGGATCAACAAGTCATTTCCACTGACTGGATTGCTAAATCAACCTCTACTCATACGAGTTTCTGGCCTGGATACGGATATGGCTATCATTGGATAACCTTTCCTTTCATTGGTGGTTATGCTGCCTTTGGTGCAGGAGGTCAGGGTATTTTTGTGATACCCAAGTATGACCTTGTTATCGTTGTCACAGCCGAACAACCAGAAGGAGTCCCCTTTGTGGCACTAATCCTGAGCTATGTTCTCCCATCCCTCATTGATTCAGAATCAAACCCGACATTAGTATTGCAACTCGGTTGGATGCTAACACTACCTGTAGGAATCACCATCTCCTTACCTTGTGTATATTTAATTAAACGGAGACAGAGACTACAAGCGACCAATTAGCGAATTGAAAATATACTACAGACTGCTATTCGAATACTGTTTTTCTTAAAACATTACAAGTTCAGGATTGGTATGAAGGAATCGATTTAAGAGATTACAAACAATCAGTCAGCTAGGCATCTGCTAATAGAAGTCTTATCTGATTGAACGTTGTGCTCGTTATGATTCATGATATCCTTATTATTCACCGACAAAGCGAAACTCCACTCTTTCATCTAGCCCCTGCGGGAAAAAGCCAACTCGCCGCGATTGGTATGGACCCGCCTGTGTTTTCTTCACTTGCAGTGACAATGGTGAATGTAATGCGGAATGCAGGGGCCTTAGAACGAATTCGTCTTCTTCAGCTGAAAATGGCTTTCAACGTCTTCGAGAATTTAGTGTTCGTGATTCTTTCATCAAATGATCATGATGAATTCGAACTCAATCATGCTCTGAATAAGTTAAGTTCCCTCTTTCTCCAATCATATGCTCCAGAGGTCATTGAGCAGTATAAGGAGACTCCCCTTAGTTTTAATGCATTTGACGTGAAAACTATCTTTCGCTCTGAACGAGTAATCATTAGTGATACTAATACGCTAATGAAAAGCATGATTCAACGCCTCGCAGATATGGTTAGTGTCGCAGGTCGACTTCAAGAGGAAGCAGGGATGCTTGCTGAAAAACAGAGTCTAGATGGGACCGTGATTATGAGTATTACCGCAATGCACCAGGAATTATTGAATAAGCTTGCAGCATTGAAAACCCAAATGGATCAGTTCCCTGTGTTGTCTGGACCACACTTTCCGGGCTAGTCGGTACTTATTCGAAGACGAATCCATGTTTTCGAAGTCTATCGAGAAGAGGAATTTTAGACCAGCCTCCATGAATGAACTTGCGCGAAATATGTTCACACCATGAATACGTATCAAAGTCAATGAGGTCAGGTCCCTCAGCTAAAGGAATCTTGATTTTTCGTTCGACATAATAATTCTGCGCCAAGTAGCCCTCATCCATCACTTTCATTGCAGTCAGTAATTCTTCGCCTTTAACATCTTGGTAGCTGTCTTCAAAGGCACTAAAACTCAAAGGATATCGGGGGCGCACTTCAGTGTGCTCAGTAGAATCTGGGTATCCAAGACACAACCCCACAACTGGATAGGCGCGTTTAGGTATAATGAAATGGTCAACTAGCTGGTCTATAAATTGAGGTGCTGCTCCCAAGAGGACTGACCCCAGCCCTACTGCCTCAGCGGCGAGAATGAGGTTTTCGACTACAAGAGAGACATCCTGCAATCCCAACCAAAGAGTAAAGGCATCATCAAAATTATAAGTATGACCCCGTTGTTTCATGACCTTTTCATGACGATATAAATCGATGAGAAAAACCAGTAGCACCTTTGTAGTTGGATACACTCCCATTGAACGAAAGGCTTTGATCTTTTTCTTATCCCGTGTATACACTACGCTGCACAGTTGTGCTGCAAAAGGAGCACGAAATCCTGCAGTTAGAATTTGGTTCAAAGTGTCGTCTGAGACGGGTTGGTCGAGGAATTGCCGGATAGAACGACGATTATGAATAATGGTGAAGATCTCATTCTTCTCAGATTTTGTTGATGTTGACATAAACATTCAACCTGATTAGGAAGATAATGTGTTTCTGGAGACATCTATCAGATTAATATCTTGGATGGATAATATCTAGTACTGGTGAATGAGTTGCCCGTTGTGGTCTATATTCTAATTCGTGTTGAAGCAGGGAAAGTCTGGGATGTGGCTCAAGCGATTGGAAAGATAACAGGAATTGATCGCTCGAATGTTGTCACTGGACCTTATGATGTGATTGCTTATGCAGTTCTTCCCTCCACTGAGGATCTTCGGCAATTAATGGAAGGCATTCATAGTGTAGATGGAGTTAATCGGACAGAGACCTGTATTGCTATCTGAGGACGGCTAGTGATTACCAGACCATTGGTATGTAACCTTGTTTTATTAGATCAGCAATTACAGTGCCAACATATTCGATTTTCAGACCGAGTTTACCTAATGATTCTGAGGTTCCTTCGCTGTCAGATATAAATTTGCAGGCAATTCCCTCAGTCTTGCTGCAGAGTTCGCGTACATCGGAAGCGAGTTCTGAGTCGGTCGCTATTAGCTGTTCGGATGGACCGAAGAGTATGGTTTTGATGTCATCAAGCCATCCATATTTGATGGTGTTTTTAGCATACATAAGGGCTGTTTGAACTACACCTTTCTCTCCTGAGACGATGATAACGATGATTTTAGAGCTCATTTGAGTGGACTCCATTTAGTGGTCATGATTATGATGGTGGGTATGAGAAGGATCATACAGGTTACCAAGTGCAGATACAATGAGTTCAGTGAGTGCGGGATGGATGTGCATTCCTTGGGCTAGTGTCCACATATTCCCTCCAATAGCCATGATATCCACGACTTCTTGGATGAGCATGGCGGCGTAAGGGCCAATGATGTGAAAACCGAGAATCTTGTAGTTATTCTTATCGACGATTGCTTTTGCAAACCCGTCTTCCTCCACCATCGCTTCGCCTTTAGCTACATCAGAATATTTGGCTGTTCCTA
>JABXGX010000285.1 GCA_016550405.1 archaeon
AACATTTGTATGGTAACATGGGAGTTTCCACCTCGAGTCGTAGGAGGTATCGCCCGTCACTGCGAGGGCTTAGCTAAGGCGCTCGTCCGTAACGGTCATGAAGTCTATGTTGTGACTCTGGATCTTCCAGGCGTACCCTACTACGAAGAAATAGAAGGGGTCAAGGTCTATCGCACAGCAGTGCAGTTAGGTCACCCTGAGTTTCTTACATGGGCTCTTTTATTCAACCACTTTATGGAGAAGAAGATGGCAGAGGTGAGCCAAAAAGCTGAGTTCGATATTATTCATGTTCATGATTGGTTAACCGCATTCGCAGGCATCTCCTTCAAGTATTACCTGAAAAAGCCAATGATCACTACCATTCACGCTACCGAAATCGGTCGAGCGCAAGGTCTTCATAATCCCAGCTCTCTAGCTATTGATGGAATAGAATGGTGGTCAACATACGAGGCGAGCAAGGTCATCGTTACAAGTGGCTCGATGAGAAAGGAAATCTGCGATCATTTCCACCTACCATGGGAAAAAATTGAGATAATCCCAAACGGAATTGATTTGACGAAATATAATACATCTGTCGACCGGTGGGAAATTAGGGGTCGTTACGGAGTTAGCCCCCATGAGAAACTAGTTCTCTGTGTAGGCCGTCTAGTTCCTCAGAAAGGCATAGAATATCTCATTCAGGCGATTCCTATAATCAGCCAACATCGCCCAGAGACGAAGTTCATCATTGTGGGTGATGGATGGTTACGAGATCACCTCGAGGGTTTGGCTCAAGCAACAGGATATCAATGGAAGACCACTTTTACGGGTTTCATTCCAGACTCAGAGGTTATAGCACTCATGACCAGTGCTGATGCCTTAATTGTTCCTTCTATCTATGAACCATTTGGCATCGTTGCCCTAGAAGGAATGGCGGCAGGCGCTCCGGTGGTAGCAAGCCAAATAGGAGGCTTAGCGGAAGTGATTGAACATGATCGAACTGGAATTTTCGCACATTCGCGGAATCCAAGTTCAATCGCTTGGGGAGTTGACCGCGTTTTATCCGACCCAGATCATTCGAAATGGTTAATTCAAAATGCCAAAGAAATGGTCCAAAAAACTTATAGTTGGGATGCAATCGCTACTAAGACTGCCAAAGCTTATGAAGAAGTGACGGGATAGGAAATAGACATGAATTCTTCGTTTGACCAATCATATGATTCTACGATGCCTGAAGAGTTTCGGCTTCTCTGCATGTTGCACAACATTGGTGCAACCACCTCAGAAAAATCGTTGCCAATCGAGAAAATATCTGAATGGACCAGAATGGAGATCTCTGCGGTACAACTTCAACTTCAAAAGCTTGTTGAGCTTGATTTTGTTCAACGTATCGAGGCAGAAGGGGTTAAAAAGTATCACATTACACTTAACGGGATCAGAAAAGTCCTAAGCACTTATTCTTAGCGCGGAGAACAATGTCATTCTTTGGGTTTTTTCGGTTTGATTAACTCTTTGTAGAGTTCAATTGTTTTCTTAGCAGAATTGTCCCAAGCAAACTTTTGAAGAACTATTTTTCTGCCATTTTTGCCTAGCTGCAACTTTCTTTGAGAATCTTGTACAGTGTTGATGATTCCCCAAGCGATGTCTGCTGGATCCTCTGGATTAATGTGGAAGCCGCATTGGTCTGGACCATTTGGGATAACGATTTCTTTCATTCCGCTGGCATCTGTGGCTCCTACAACTACAGGCTTTTCCATACTCATTGCCTCCAACGCGACGATTCCGAAGGGTTCATATCGACTTGGGAAGACTGCTACGTCACATGCTGCATAATGGTCGATGCGCTCTTCTTCTGGCACGAATTCAAAGC
>JABXGX010000046.1 GCA_016550405.1 archaeon
GGCATGGGCACCAGATTTTCAATTCTTTGAAAGTACCCTCAAAACAAAGGCACTCTCCCAAAAGGGGACATTATCCGTTATTCTTGGTGTGAATGTTAATCCAGAGGATAAAGCTTCGCGTAAAGAAACAGCTGAAGAGATAACCAAGGCATTTCTTGCAGCTGTTCCCAATCGACAAGGGATTTCTGAACCAATTGTGCTCTTTGGACGAGATTTCACCCGAAATCTTTTTGCATCTAATACCGATCAGCCACGCTCATTGGTGTATCTTTCAACTCCAACGACAATCCACCATCGAAAAGGCGAACTTCCTTTTCTACAACCCGATAGTTTGAGAGTGATTGAGGTGGGCGTTACAGCATTCTTTAAAGGAGCACCAATTCTAGTTCTGGATGATTGTGTACGCGCTGATCCTGGAGAGGATGGATTAGACCAAGCAGGATTTCTCCGACATTTTGTGACTGCAGGTATACCGTCTCTTGTCTTCTCTCGATGGCGCCCCTCGGAGAAACTCCAACCCATATTTACTCAGTCAATTGTACGACAATTATTCGAAGGTGACCCCATAGCAGTGGCTTTAATGCAAACCCGGCGAAAACTGGCAGCCCATGGACCCTCACCCCAAAGCTGGATAAATTATAGTCTTTGTGGGAACCCTTTTCCGCGTCTTTTGTAAATCTGGTCTTCATCAAATAAGAAAAGCGTCCAACAAGATGAGGATACAATCATAAGTTGCATGTGCCGCAATAGGTCCAGCTAAACGTCGTCCCCGCAATTGGAAAAGCAACCCCAAAATTACCCCACCGATAGTGTGAAGAACTCCAATCCACGGATTAAGATGCGCAAAGCCAAAGATTATCGATGCAACTAATAACCCGCCAATTCGACCATAGTAGGCATCGAGGGAATTTTGGACGAACCCACGGAACAAAAATTCCTCTGCTGGAGCAATAACTAAAATGACTGAGAGACACAACATTCCGACCCAGAATAGGTCAGTTGGCGTAGGAGGAGTTGGTGGAGGACCAGCTCCGGGCCCTAAAAGCTCATAGAGATCTAAGGCAAGCATGAGGGGAACCATAGCTACGCCAATTAGAATACCAAGGAGTAAATCCTTGATTAACATTAAACCTCCACCTGTTGAAACCCCAAGTTTTGCGCGTTTCACTTTGAGACTTCGAACAAACGCCCAAGGAATTATGATGAAGACGACTTCACTAAGAGTAAGAATGAAGAGAAATCCAGGATCCAGTAAGATGAGCGGTAATTCGAGTAGTGGAATCCCCCAAAAGATTAGATAATAGAATAAAATAGCGAAGGTGATGAGGAGAGAGATTCCATAAGTGACGATTGTAATGATATAGGTTGATTTGGGTGTCCAGGGCCAAAGGGGTTTTTGGGTTTCACTAATGGACCAGGTAATTTCCGCTCCACATGATTCACAAAATCTTGTTGGAGTGGAAATGGGTGATGCGCAATAGGGGCAAAAACGGGTTGGATACTGTTCTTCAACCATTGACTTTCTCCCCGTTTTGGTTTGGTAAAAGATAGTTATGGCAATTAGGGCAGATCCATTCAAGGTAAGGGATCTTCGCTTCGTCCTCTAAAGTTGCTGAGATTTTTTGTAGGCGCTTTGTGCGACAAGACCCCCACCGGTGCATTGAAGCCTGACAATGGGGGCATTCAAGGTACGCGGTCCATTTAATCTGTTTACCACAAATCACACACCTGCGTTTTAGCGGTGCGATTGCCAACGCAGCCGCGATACTGCATACACCAACAGGAAGAGACAGCAGACCAAGAAGGATGAGCCCGATTCGAATAAATGAAATGCCTCTTCCGCGGGAAATGGTGTAAGCAAATAGTCCGCCTGTCATTATGGTCAATAGGTAAATTAGGGCAACTATTTGTGGTGCCCCGAAATAGAAGGGAGATGCAAAAAAGAGAAACAAAACCAGAAAGACTCCTGATCCTATAATTTGGCCACCAATAAGCCAATAGAGTAACTGAGGAATGTATGCAGGTGTTATAGAAACTACATGTGTTGATTTATCAGAATCAAGAAGTTTGAGATTGAATTCACAA
>JABXGX010000286.1 GCA_016550405.1 archaeon
CGGGATGTAATGTGGCAAAGATGAGGCCAAAGACAGCGAACAGGTGATGGATTCGGAGAAAGGGTCTGCCAAAGGCTTGAGTGATCTCTTTGAGAAACGGCGTCATCGCCGTGGCAATGGCTAGTGCGGTAAAGCCATAGAGAGCACAGAGTCGAATAGCAAAACCCAGTGGATCAATAGGAGTTGTGACTAGTGCTAGAATCGTAACGATAACGTAAAGCAGTAGCACACAGAAAAGAAATAGCCATCCGTTTCGTTTGATTGGCATGATTATAACCTAGTTTTGTACCTAAGCTATGTTCTTCCTTAAATTGTATCTTGTTAAACTTCTTTATATAAGACAGTCTCAATCTAAAAGATTTGTGTATCGAGTTGCTTGACAAATTGATCGGCTCCCCTGTACTTTTTGTGAATTCAGCTTCTTTGAAGACATTCAGAGATTCATAGAAAATAAGACGGTGATTACAGCTATCGCAGAACCTCCTACATCCATTATTTTAACAGAAATCAAAGGTGTATCTGAAATCTGCATAGTTAATCAACTAACTGAGAAGCTTTCACGGAATGAAAATACCAACTTTTCCTTCGCTTGAAGTAGTGAAGAAGCAAGGTAAGACCTACAACAACTCCGCTAGTTATGATGATGTCTAAGATCAACCAAGTCACTCTTAACAAAATAATTAGCATCTTCGGGATGTCGAGAATCTGGATATTCCATGGGCTAGCTATGCACATGTTATCTATGGCACGTACCCGTAAATACGAGGTGGCTGAGAGTAATGACAGGATCATCGAGTTTTGGTTAGTACGGGTTTCACATGTGACATTAGTATAGGAAAAATCAACTGATGGCGCGATCTGGACGTGATAACGATCGATGGTCCCATCGGGGTCTTGGCTAGGCAGCCACGAAAGGAGTATCGGAATATGTTTTGGTGTAGGAATCCCAAATGAAGGTAGAATACGGGGTGGTAAGATGAGGGGAGGAGTTGGTGGGGTGGTTAGACCTAATCGACCAGCAAAGTATTGGTTTGATGATCTTACCCACCCAACAAAAAGAATTGTAGCCGTCGTTTCGGCTAACACATAGCAATCGAGCCAACTGAAATTCGACATCCATAATTGAAAGGATAAGATAGTTATGCCATCTGCATTGATTCCGATACCTGCAATCGCTCCAGAAACTCCAAACAAGTCTTTATCTATTCCAATACCTACATACAGGTCTGGCTGTATCCAAACGAACCAAGGGAACCAAACCGGATTTTTTGTTATCTCCCGTCGCCAAAGTTCGTGTCCTTCTTCATCAATACAAATGGCATGAATAAGCTCAAGGGTTCCGTGCTCTGTCCATCCCTTTTCAAATAGCAAATACCCCTCTTCGCTACGAGGGTGTGTTCCTAGAAGACCATCTCCATCATAATACTTTGTCCAGAGCAAAGATCCATTAGGATAGAATTTTTTGGCAAATAGCGCGTTTACTATGAGGGGTTCTATAGCAAAACCTGTAACGAGGATGTTGTTTTTCGGACATTGCAAAACACAGACCGGATACTCTCCTATGTCTTGTGTCAGATACGTTTGGTTCCAAAGCAGGGTACCCTGATCACTGCAACATCCTAACCATAAATCCGCTTCAATTGCATTGTAGGGAGTCGGTGCTACTTTTCCAAGCAAAATCGCTGTATGATTTTCAAAGGGAATTGCATCTTTAAATTCGAATTCTTGCGGCAGCTCGAAGGTTGTGTTAGTTAGCCGATTACCGTAGGTATCAAAGTTCCACATGAATCCGGTTTCATTTTTCGAAAAGGTTACAAAAAATTCATCATTACTCAGGTTGAAAAGAATTGGACCGGAAGTTCTAGTATTGAAAGTAAAAGGTGGAGGAAGTCCAAACCCCTTCATCCATTGTAGGTGACCATCAGCTGTCAATGAAATGATAGTTAAGTTCACAATATACTCAGGCTGTTCAATAGGACCATTAAAATGAAATTCTTGTATTGCCGCAATAATCCTTTGATCTACAAGCTCAAGCATCGAAGGCTCTGAATCTATGAGGCCTTGTATCGGTAAATTTCGACTCCACAGAAGCCCATACGTTTGCTGATTTAGCTCATCGCTTTCTTGCTTTTGAGAAAGTGTATGAAAATAGCCTTTCTCCTGAAGAGAAAAAGCCAAACCAATCAAAATGAAGGCTAATATGAGGCTAGCTCGTCTACTTACTAACATCTCATTCTAAACATGTACTATGTGAGTCGGCATTTATAATTACGAAAGCTAACAGCGTAGGTTGTTACTACTTTACCCATTCTACCCCTATTAAGTGACCCAATGATTGGATGATTATTCAAACTTTTAGCCAATATCAGAGTAAGGAAAAAGAAGCGAAATAATTTACATCGAAAACTTTGAATTCTGAACAGCTTCTTTCCAATTTTATTGCTATCAATCACACCAACACTGGAAAAATAGCAGTGACGCGTTCAAAA
>JABXGX010000287.1 GCA_016550405.1 archaeon
ATGCAATTCATTCAGGGATATCTATTACTCATCCTCTTCAACATTCTCTTTGGAGTAACCCTTAGCGTCTACATCATAACCGGATGGCAGCTTCTCAAAAGAGCAGATTTGGTGCTGGAAGGACCGTTCAGTAAAAAAGGATTTGACAGAGAGGGATTCGATGAATCAGGAGAACCGCTCCCCGAATGGTAACATCCTCGGACCCTCCATCCCACTTTCCATCATGCTCCTCCTGTACACCCATCAACGCGTGAAGTTCACCGTCCTCCAAAAACTCCTCGACACCACTCCCGGCAACCTCGACTACCACCTCCAACGCCTCGCCAAAGCTGAGTATGTGACCCTAACCAAACGACTGTTCCCCCGACGGCCCCTCACCATCATCACCATCACCGAGCACGGCAAAACCGCCTTCCAAGACTATGTAGCGCAGTTCCAAGACATCCTCGACCGAATCGAAGCCGAGGACTAGATAACTCACCAATTTGCGAGTCTTGGACTAATAGACTCTTGGCTAATAAAAAAAACGCAAACCATAGAAAAACCTTGGTTGCGATTTTCCCAATCCCGCGAAATCCCACAGAAACATACAATAATTTCATTTATAAACAATAATTATCTAGATGAATTCCTAAAGAAACACGTTCAGGAGATGAGTGCGGAATGCCTTCATTACAAAAGGGAAAAGTGAACAAATCTGAGATACGAATCCTTCTTGACAATGGTCAGATTGAAGAAGCGCTCTACTTGTTACGAAGCGACCCTTCAAAGCGAAAAGACCTGGAACAAATCCGATTTGAAGAGGATTACATCACTCGAATCCGCGTACTCGGGATGTTACAAGAACTTGGCGAACTTGTCACTATGGAATAGTGTATTATGACACTTTAGGTACAGTAGAGTGGCATACACCAGAAAGGCGTGATCTCTGGAGCAGTAACCGTGAGTTTGTTGAAATAGTGTAGTTTTAAAGGTTGAGTAAATTTAGTTCTTTCTCGGAGCACCCGTAAGCGGGTTTTTATTTTATTCTACGTAGCCAGCGGTAAATACCAATACTGACAGCAATTATGGATGATACAATTACAATCACTATTAAAGCAATGGGACCGAGATTTGGTGGGGATGGTAGTGGAGGCCAATTTCGAAGGTATTCTGGTGAAACTTCATCTGGAGGAGTTTTGTTAGATACGATACTATCGTGTCTTACTGGGTTGTTTTATTCGCTTACGTAGACTTAGACTGATTGTGACTAAGACAATTCCGATGACAGTTACTATCGTTGCGATGAGGAGTAAGTCTGGTTCTAAACCATACATCGTTATTTTAATGAAGACTAGGGTTGTTAGGGCATGGGGGTTGGTGAGTGTGAATTTGTAAGCCATTCGAACTGGGATTTGATGGGCGTAGGTGATTTGGGAGATGTTGTTGAGGGCGAAGAGCGTATAGTTTTGGAGGGTCTGCACTTTGAAGTCTACGCCGAGTCCTTGATTGAGGGCTATTTCGATTCGAAGAGTTTGTGGGGGAAGGATTGAAGTCTTGAGGGTTCTTGAAGTGGAACTGGTGAAGAATTCGTATTGATCTAATAAGACCATAGGTGTGGTGGTGCGGGTGAACGCACTGAAGAGGAGAACCATGCCGATGACCAAAATAATGCTTTCTACTCTTACTGGTTTCAATGAGTCAGTTCACATCCATGAAGTAAAAGTAAATGATTGCACCAGTCAACAAAATGGAAGATATTGCTAAGTTGAAGAGGATTTGCCCTGGAATTAGCAGAGATAGGATTGGATTTTCTGAGAACAGTAGATCTAGAAACGCTATCAAAACCATTCCTGACTGGCCAGTGTTCACAAACGAGTTGAAAGGGGCAGGCAAGAGACTTGCGGTGAGTGTTAGAAGGATTAAGAATACTGGACTGGCGAAAAGCGTGATTTTGCTATTTTTGGTTAGCACCGCGAAAAAGGTGGTTGTCGCACAGATGATTAGGACCCGTAAGCCCATCATCAACAGGAGAAACCCAACAAGGAGAAAGGCTTCGGGAGAAGCTAGAAGGACAGTTCCCGGAAACTCAAGAGCGATTCGGAATCCGACAAATATTCCGAGGATTCCAGAGAGTAAGAGCAGATTCACTAGAATCTTTGTAGCGAGTAGTTCTCCACGTCGAACGGGGGCAGAAAGAAGGACTCGTAACTCGCTGGTTTCGAAGGCACCAGCAATACTCGTGGCAAGAGGAATAGTGAATAGCAAGAAAAACACGAAGAGCCATTGATCCGTCAGAGCCCCTAAATGAGCAACAGCAGAAGCAACCAATTGGGGAGGTGTAGCCATGCTGTATAAAGGAGGTGAAGTGAGTAGGAGGAAGCCTGAAACCCCTAATAATAGTTCGAAAATGGGAAACCGATAAGTCGTTTCTAACTCCCATCGACAGAGCTGCAGGATTCGATTCGGCTTCTTATTCATCTCCTGAACTCTCCTCCGCTGAAAGGGCTCGCAGGTAGATATTTTCTAAGGAATCATCGACCCGTTCCAGTTTTTTAATGCCTAGACCATGCTTCGCTGCAATTTTTACAACCTGCTGTTGAAAGGCTTCTTCATCGCACACCTCGAAGATAGCCTCGTCATCATGAATTCGCACAGAAGTAACGATTGGATTGTCTGTGAACGCATCCACCAATTGCTGTGGGGTAGATACTTGCACGCAATATACTGAACCTGTATAGCGTTGTAATAACTCTTGAATAGGTCCTTGATCAGTCACAGTGCCTTTGTTGATAATCGATACCCAATCACACACTTTCTCAAGTTCTGGAAGAATGTGGGTTGATATCAAAAATCGGATATCGCGGGTTTGTTGAAGGCGTTGTATTAATTGGAGAATGTCGCTCCGACCAGTGGGATCGAGATTTGCCGTCGGTTCATCTAAAATTACGAGCTGTGGATTTCCGACTAAAGCTTGCACTAGCCCTAGTCGTTGAACCATACCTGCTGAGTAAGTTCCAATCTTTCGATGACCTGCTTCCGCCAATCCCACTTCATCAAGGAGCTTTAATACTACTTGCTGATCATCAATGCATCGATGTAACTTTGCGATGTGTCGTAGGAAACGAATTCCTGTCATTTGGGGTGGAAATCGGGGTTTCTCGTGTAGCACGCCCACACGCTCTCGTATCGCAAAGGAGTCCTTCACGCAGTTCAGTCCGAGAACACTAGCTTCACCTTCGGTAGGGCGTACTAGTCCCAAGAGAATCAATAACGTGGTAGTCTTACCGGCACCGTTAGGACCGATTAACCCATTGATTTTCCCAGCAGAAGTGAGGTTGAGTCCCGCTAGGGCTTGCACATCCCCATACCACTTTTCTAGCTCATCGGTTTGAACAACATTCACTAGCAAATCACTCCAATTTCTCAACTGTTGAATTTCAAATTAACGTTTTCTTTTGCGTCGTTTCTTCATTCGACGGTGTTTTCGTTTTTTCCTTTCTCGAACCAGAAGGTACACTGTTAACACGATGAAAAATACGACAATGCCAATAACAAGCCCTATAGCTCCGTAAAGTTCGGGAACCCACGTAGTGATAGGAGGTCCAAAATCAATGTTGGTGTCATTCAACCACCAAGTAGTATAGATACACACAATTCCCTGGGGGACGAGAAATGGCGTAAGAAAGTCACCACTACCTTGTGCAAAGACCCCGGTGTCCAATTCCCAAGATCCTGCAAGACTACGTGGACCATATTCATACATGGGATCAGTGAAGAAGAAGGCATCCTCAATTATTAGATGGATAGATCCTTGTACTCCCTGTGGGGTATTTACCCGCCACTGTGTTGGTAAGCCATTTAGAGCGGCGGAGGGTTGGGTGAGAGTTGTTATGGTGACGGTCTGGCTGAAGTCAATGGGGGTGGTGAACCAAAACCAGGTTGTCCCGAGTAACGCATTGCCGGTTTCATTGTACACATTTCGGGTGGTAACATCGATTATGACGGTGGCGTGGACTGTTCCAAGAAATGTGCTCTCATTTAGTGTTAAACGGACTGTAGCATTCGTGGCATCTACTTCTAGAATTTCCCAGCGAAGGGTAAACCCATTGGACGCTCTTTGAAAAGCTTGGCCATGGATGCTAGCGTTGAACTCTACCGTGCCTATATCTCCATCATATTGAGCGTATACACCTTGTGCGAGCCAAATTGGTGGAGCGAAACTGGGTTTTACATAAGTCCCTGGAAGCAAAACAATCGTGAAGAAAATAAGAGGTACCACCAATCTCATTAATTTTGGGAGGGACTTCCTTCGAGTAGGTAATTTATAGTTACTTTGTGAATGGTTTTTTTTCTTTAGCTTGTTGATTTCTTCCATTTTTTTAACCTACGAGCGATGTATCAACCAGTGAATATGCAGGACGCGCGTTGTTTTCAACTACTGTTTTTATCGTCAATCAGTTTGGTTCTTCACATGAAACGAAAGAGAAGAAGGAGGGATACAGAACTCTTGGTATCCGTCCGTTCCAAAATTGTTTAACTACTGTTGAATCGATGAAGGATCATTCTGGGACATAGGTGTCAACAGAAACATCAAATGGGCCAAGGACTGTGCACAAGTAGCCAGTTACTTTAGTTCTACAATATGTGGTAGTTTGCCAACCTTGGATATAGTCAGCTGCGTACTTCCAGCAGACTGGCCAGCCCCAGGCGTAAGCCCATCCGTCGTGAGTTGAATCATAGTAGTCGTATGGCGGGTAGTCGTAATAGTACCCCCATACTTGAGCGTAGACGTACCATATTGGATTTTGGCTGTTTATGTCACTGTTAAAGTCTGTTCCTGCTCTCACGAGAGGTGTTACTGCAAGCACCAAAAACATAGTTAGTAATATCGACACAGGTAGTACTCGACGAAGACTTGAAATTTCTAATCGCCCCCTGAATTTAGTAGTGGAACATCCCACTCCAATGCATCCCCGACTATGTTTTATAAAAGCATTGGCACAATCGGCACAAACACCGAACTCTTGGTCTTCTACTACACCGCCATCTTCACACAACCCGACGCCGACTACGCCACCCTTGCACAGCAAGCACTCCAAGCCATGAACGACCAACAATACGACATCCTCCTACAAGCCCTTAAGCAAGGCCACACCCAACGCTTCATCACAAGCACGACAAAATGGGTCGGAGAATACTACGAACGCAGCCTCAACTTCCTACAAGAATACTTCAAAAAAATGAAGTAGCCATAAAACGAGATTCACTCGGTACCGATGTACTTGTCCACAGCATCCAGAAGAATTTGCATCATCTCTTCCTTCCGCTTCTGATCAATCGCCACCATCCCAAACGCCGGAATCCCCAAAATCCGCTCCACCAACTCCGGCGACAAGGCGCCCTCAAGGTCCTGCTTATTCGCAATCGCCCACACCGGCACCCCAGGTGCATCCTTCCGAATCACATCCAAAATCTCTTTCGTCGCAATCACGTTATTCAACGTCGAATCTGTGATTATAAATACGATGTCTGAACCCCGAAAATAAATCGTCCAGAGCCGGCGAAACCGCTCCTGCCCAGCAAAATCCCACAAAATTATCGAGTAGGTTCCGTAGCGTGTGGCTTCGATTTGTTCGATGCTGAGGGCGATGGTGGGGACGTATTCGGTGGGTGGGGCGCCGCCTTTGAGGAGTCGGA
>JABXGX010000288.1 GCA_016550405.1 archaeon
AGAGAGGAAGAGGGGGAGGGTTGTCTTCACGGAGTGCCTGGCGTTTTTCTAGCCATTGAACTATGCGTGGAGAGAGAGCTCCGAAGCCAAGAGTATACCCACTGTAAAGAATGACGACCAAGAGATAATAGATCAAGTTGAAGGAAGAAAGGACAAATCCAACCGCATAGCCTAACAGGAACCCGGTGAGGGCACGAACAGGGTTGCGACTTTCTCGTATCCGAAGCGTTTGGGTGGACCAATCGATGACTGCTGGCAGGCTTAAAAAAAAGGCACCGAAGAAGGTGATAGGGTTGATCGGAATGTGGAGTAAGAATAGATGAAGGTAAAGAGCTAAGATGATTCCAATGAGGAGGGCAGAGCACCGAGCACAAATGTGGAGTGTGTGCCCACGAAAAGAAATGGACCAAGTCCGATGCATATAGGGGGGGTCATGGTGGCTGATAAGTAGATGGAGTGTATCTAGAATTCGACGTTTTCGAGATTTTTGAGGAGATGGCGTGGTCACATGAACACCTACATTTGCAGCCACTAAACAATGGTCAAGAGATTAAAAATACACTACTCAACCTAGGGGTTCTTGTAGTGTTGTATGCTAGTATCTTGAAAGATGATTTGAATGTCCCCTTCTAGCTGGCTCGCGACAGGAGTAGCTATAATTATTCGGGGGAAGCTGCTATTGAGCTGTGAAACAGAACAGGGAACCCTTCAGCTGCCAGGCTATTTCGTCGAAGAAGGAAAAAAAGCAATTAGTCATCTTCAATCGTTTCTTTTTAAAAACAAGCTAAGCGAATTGTCTCACCAGACTCTCTATTTATCGGAGATTGCGTTGCATCATCATAAAAAAATCAAGGCTACGGGAGTGGTGAGGGTTATTGAACTCTCCAAAGCAACAGAAATTACATTGCCCAAATGCCAATATCTGTCTGGAAAGCAGCTCTCAAGAGACGAGAAAGCCAACGTATTATTAAAAGCAGTTGCCCAATGGCTCAATGATAATCTTTAGGCATCAATGAGAATACGTAAAAGTTCAATGGTGAAATAGCCCTTAGCGCGAAGGTCCTCTAATGGGGTGTGGAGCTTAATCGATACGTAAGCTGCTTCTCCCTTTACACCGACCATTTGCTTGTAGGTCTTTTTGAATTCGGATAAAGAGGTCGTCATAGCTAAGGCACCAGCAGCTTCTTCAGATATTCTGATGAAGACATCAGATTGAATACTCCGTTCGAGTACAAGTCCCATCGGTTGAACGCCTTCCTTCTTCATGAGAAGAGGTTCACCTCCAACAATGAGTTGCAAGCGGGTGTCTTTCATGGCCTTTGTTTTGGCGCTGATATCAGGATCAGCGAGAAGATCATCTAGGCGCTGGATATAAGCTTCAACGGGATTTACCAATGACACTATAGAAGTTTCAGGGAGAACAGGTTCCGTTGGAAAAGGAGAAGGGGGGGTCGAGGAAATGACGTCTTCGTTCGCCTGTGGAGCAGGTTCGTGTTGGGTTTCGTCTGGTTTCTTCCGTTTAAACCATCGCATAATCTTTCATTCCAGAAATTCGCTTTTTTACTGTGTAGCTGTAAGGGAAGACGATGGAAGCCATAAAAGCCTGCCGAAGCCCATTTCGAAACCTAGCTGAATAATAGGAAAACGCAGAATCCATGCAAAAGGGCGGGTTTTATAACTGATTTCATTTCAATAACCAACGGTGAACCCCATGACAAAGGTAACTGAAATCGTCCACTTCTTCGAACAAAAGATTTCATCAATCCTCACAGTTGATGGATTCCCTCCTGAAACGAAAAAAGACCGGTTTGTAAAGGAAGGAGGATTTTTCATTCGTGTCGCTGATGGTGATGGAAACGCGCAAACCATCAAATTAAGTGATACAGAAATGACCACACTAATACAGGATATCAAACTAGCCTTGAAGAACCACCGACAAACTAAACTTGAATTATTTGCAAAAATCGATGACCGCCAACGGTCTGGATCAAGCCAAGACTAAATCGAGTTCAACTTTTTGCGTGCTGGGTCATATCGAGAAGGATCTTCTTCGGATCCTTCGCTTTCGTTACACCACTAGCCAATAGCACACCAAGCGTTCCCAACTTTAGAGCAGCCTTCACATCTTCTCCTGTGGAAATCCCAGCTCCACATAAGGGGATGACCTCATCGTTAATTGCCTTGATGGTGTTCACTGTCGCAGTGACCACTTCTGGCTGAGTTTGACTCACCGGGATTCCCGTCCCAATAAGCTCAGGAGGTTCAACAGCGATAAAATCAGGTCCTAACGCAGCAATAGCACCACTTACGGCTTGATTATTACTGCATACACAGACTTTCAATCCCACTTCTTTGGCCCGACCGAGAGAGGCTTCTAAATCCGCTAGTTTCAGTTGCCGTTCACTGTGATTCAATAGCGTCCCAATCGCACCTGCTTCAAGCACAGCTTCAGCCAGAATCGCCCCTGTCCCGCGACCTGGAATCACCGCATCAATGTGCTGAGCAAACAGAGGTATATCCGAAGACGTTGCTACCTGATGAAGATCAGTAAATTGGGGAGCCAAGGCAATACAAACTCCAACTTCATCACTCACTTCTTCAGCAATTTTTGCTAGCTGCACTGCCTTTTCGCCCATACTTTCTTTGTATGTCTTCAGATTAACAATTATCAACGGCGTAGTTAGTTTCATGATAAACACACCATCAGTAGTCGGTCATGGTAGTGAACCCTTGTAGCGTATAATCTTTCCCCAGCATTTGGAATCAGCCAATTCCATTTTGTGGATAGTATGAGAAAACCCAAAACACTTTTACTCCGAACTATTGCGGGGAACCCGCCAAAAACAAGGATGTGATAGAAATATCAACAAATGAACAAATGTTAGAAGAATTAAAACAAATCCGAGAAGCCTTAGTACCACCACCATCGCCACCCTCACCGAAAAAGGAGGGATTATGGCAGGAATTCAAGGAGTTTCTAGATTCATACAAGGTCATGGGTCTTGCTGTAGCTTTCATCATGGGATTGTACCTTGGTAGACTTGTACAAGCCTTAGTGACTGCATGGATTACGCCGGTCATCAATGCCGTCCTATTAGCACTAGGACTCCTAACACCGGGCCAAATATTGCTTAATCCAAGTGCTTATCCACTAACCTTCAATCCAACATTATTCATCAGTGAACTCATCACCTTCTTCATTGTTGCAGTTGTAATTTTCATCCTCGTCAAATTAACAAAACGGCTGGGAATCAAGTAACTTAGAAACTATTTAGCTATAATTCACCGCAAATGAGCCTAAGCTTCTATCTGATACAGGTAGTTGTAATTGAAATTTGTGTCTGGATATCGGGGTTTTAGAAGTTCACAATAGCACATTTCTTAAAGCTTGATTATGCATTTTAAAAGAGGAAACAGCCAAACGTAACTTGTTATTCATGATAAAGGTAAAAGGTGATAATAATCCAACCAACCGATCCATTAGCAAATTGGTTAGAGTATTGGACAACGTGGTGGATTATCTGGAGCCCTCGTCTTCCCCTAATTCTTGGCCTAGTCTTGTTTTGGATTACCCTGATAATTATCTATGGCCTTCTTCGTAGGTTTTTACGCCGAAGAGTTCGAAAAACGGGTGTTCCTCCAGATGCCATAAATGGATTGGTGATTGCCCTAGGCTTAGTTTTTATTTACGTGGCCATTATTACCTTTTTCATTGTTATTCCAGAAATCTACACATACTTGATTGTTGGTCTTGGAGCTAGCTCGCTAATAATCGGAGCAGCGCTGGGATTAGCTATAGGTCAGGCTGTTCGGAATTTTGTCTCTGGATTATATGTGATTTTTTCACGACCATTTCATGTTGAAGACTATGTACGAATTGGTGAGAAAGAAGGAATTGTCTTAGAGATTAACATGAATTATACTACCCTTTTACAGCCTGAAGGAACAGAAATTAAAATCCCGAATGGCACAGTTCTTGATTCTCCGGTTACGAACTTCTTGTATGACAAACAGGATCTTGAGAGTGAAATCGCTGAAACCGAACAGATGGATATTGAACGAACGCGGGTTCTTCAGCGAATTAGGGGCGTGATTGAAAAGAAGAAAATCGTGAGATACGTTTTCAATATATCATTTCATGTAAATCAGAATTTACAAGACCTTAGATCAGCTTTAGACTCTACGTGTAAAGAATGGACAACGCAATTTGGCTTTCAGCCATTATATGACATTGCAGATGTAACCCAGTTTGCGTTTATTTTCATGTTCACTATTTTTGTTGATAACCCGAGGAAAATCTTTCAGTATAGATCACAATTCATTGATGATATACTTGACAAGATATTTCTCAATACCAAATAAACGATAGGTCAACTCTAGACTGGGTTTATTAATGAGTGAGATTAAGCGTTATTCCACTAACGAAAATTCCCAAGCACACCACCATTCATCGGGGTGAGAATCAGGAGGACAACCAATACACTTGGTTTGAATCCGAGAGTCAATTGTTCGAGCAAATTCAGAGTATTCGACTATCCCGACAGATTTACAGGGGAAATCAGGTAATCCTTTTCGCTTGCGGGCTTCTTGAACGCGACATTTCTCCATACGAAAGAGAAAACGAGTCTCATCGATATCTTCAATAGACTGTCTATTCAACCGAGCGTAGACTCGATACTGAAGAGCCTTTTTTAAACCTTCTAACCCAGAATTGGACTGAATTCCCATTTCACTCATAATGCGCTTTGCTTCAATCGGGGAAAAGACACGCCAGGATTCAGTATCCAGTTCAATAGCAGTTTCAATATCATATCTCCGTTCAGCAGCCAGAAACCATGTGCCATCGATAGCAAGCCAATTTTTAGCATACATATCTAAAATTTTGAGTAGTTTTTCACGGGGAAGATCTTCGAAACGAATAGTGCTAGACAAAAAAGGTGAACCTCCGCCCACTCTTTTCTCGTGCAGTTATTTTAGTCTAGCTTGCAGCGCGGGTACTAAAATTCTACAGCGAGATTGAGTTCGCGGACAAGTTCTTTATACCGATTCCGGACGGTAACCTCAGTGACATGGGCAACCTCTGCAATTTCCCGTTGAGTGCGGCGTTCGCCTTCCATGATTGCAGAGATATACAGGGCTGATGCGGCCAAACCGGTTGGATCCTTACCAGCAGTAATGCCCTTCAAGCGAGCATCTTCAAGTATTTTGACTGCCAGACGTTGCACACGACTGCTTAAGACCAAGCTCTGGGCAAATCGAGGAATGAAATTTGTGGGTTGTGACACCGGCATCCGGACGTCGAGTCGGCGTAGGAGTAATCGATAACAGCGACCAAGTTCTTTTCGGTTGATTCGACTATTGTGAGCAATTTCATCTAATGTACAAGGAGCTTCACGAAGGCGGCATGCTGCATACATAGCAGCAGCGATCATAGCATCGATACTTCGCCCTCGAATGAGTCGACGTTCAAGGGCTCGCCGATACATCACCGCAGCTGTTTCTTTCACAGTCCGGGACACACCAAGTTGGCTACTCAGACGATCCAATTCACCCATAGCACTAGCTAGGTTGCGCTCAATACTGGAGTGAACACGTGATCGACGTTGCCATTTGCGGAGCCGATAAATTTCTGCGCGTCGAGTGGAGGAGATCTGACGACCAGCTGCATCGCGGTTGCGCCAATCTATCATAGTGCTGAGATCATAATCTTGCAAAGCATAATTAATAGGGCTTCCAGTGCGAGCGCGTTTGTCGCGTTCTTCAGTCGTGAAGGCTCGCCATTCAGGACCGGCATCAATCGTGTTATCATCTAAGACTAACCCACAATTCGCACAGGCAAGTTCGCCCCGAGTTTCATCTCGGATAGCCACCCTTTCACCGCAGTCAGGGCAAGGGCGGTGTTCCTGCGAATTTTGGAATTGCCGATGTTTTTCATGGATCGAGGAATTTTCTTCTGTCATACATTCTTCTCCTAATATATGGTTGAGGAAGTTTAGGAAGCCTTTACGGCATCTTGCCTATAGAGTCAAAGTGTTTCAAGGTGACATTGAGGTTCAAAAAAAGGAACCTAGAGTATCAGAACATATAGCGGGTGCAGTGTGGTATTCGCCGCGTTGCTAATCGATAGCCTTTTAAACTTTCCTATTTATTTTCTAGTTGAACAAATATTTAAATGTTCGCTTTTTCTTCACACTATCCCAAGAGGGAACAACAAACAATCAAGACCTACTATTCGGTGTGAGCGCCATGCTAGATCTCAACCTGAAGGCTAAGAACCCGAACCATCTCTTTGTACCGATTACGAACAGTGACCTCAGTCACACGAGCCACAGCGGCAATTTCACGTTGAGTGCGACGTTCAGCCTCTTGAATCGAAGCAATATAGAGAGTTGCAGCAGCTAATCCAGTGGGATCTTTACCAGCGGTAATCCCTCGAGCCTTAGCTTTGTCGAGAATGTCAATTGCTCGACGTTGGACCCGACTTGAAAGATTTAAGGCTTGAGCAAAACGTGGTACAAAATCGGTTGGTTGGGAAATGGGAACGCGCATATCGAGCTTACGCAAAAGCAACCGATAACAGCGGCCAAGCTCTTTGCGGCTAATACGACTATGATGGGCAATCTCATCCAGTGTTCGAGGGACTTGGCGAAGCCGACATCCAGCATACACGCAAGCTGCAATCATCGCTTCAATGCTGCGTCCACGAATTAAATGACGTTCAACTGTTCGACGATACAGGATTGCAGATGCTTCTTTAACGGGACGAGGAACACTGAGTTGGCTGGTGATACGATCCAGTTCACTCATTGCCCGTGCTAGATTTCGGTCGATACTAGAATGAACCCTTGTGCGGATTTGCCATTTGCGGAGCCGATAAATTTGTGCACGTAGACCTGGGGCTAGTTTGCGACCATTCGCATCCCGATCTCGCCAATCGATAGTTGTGCTCAAACCCTTATCATGACGAGTATAATCGATGGGAGCTCCAGTTCGCGCCCGTGCGTCACGTTCTTCGCTTGTGAATGCCCGCCATTCAGGACCCTGGTCGACCATATGAGAATCAAGGACCAAGCCACAGCTTGTACAAATTACCTCCCCTCGGACGGGATCGCGAATGACATCTGAATTACCACAGTCAGAGCAGTGGGCTACTATGGCGTCGGGCTCGCGTTGACGTTGGGGGCGAGGAGATATTTCAGAGTAAGCAGGATTTGCCATTTATCTTCTACCAATGATTGCTGTTGTAGCGCAGAGTCATAGTCTCTCCTAATATATGGATGATGATCCTTGGGAGGTACTACGAGGGAATTCGAACCGGTTGTAAACTCTCCGATACTCATAGAAGAATCCATGGGGATTATGGAGAGTGAGAGACGGCATGTGAAATCGAGGAGTAACCCCGCGCAAAGTGTCGAAACTTTTTTAAGGTTCCGAGTAGCGTTCGACACTTCTTTCTCCTATAAAAATGTTATTAATTTATACTTTTCTTTCGACAAAACCAACAAAGGTTGGCACTGCCTGAGGAGGGTAGCTAGATTGCTTTTTCGCAGGCATTGCAGTACCGTGAACCCTTTATGATAGTGGCATTGCAATGGGGGCAACGCGACTGACCTGATGGAGCTTTGCTTCCTGTACCTTTCAGATGCTTTGTTACTTTTCCTTTCAAGGAAGCAATAGCTTGGGCGCTGGGTGAACCCCCTTTAGATGGTAGAGGCGGAGGTGGTGGAACCTGTTCAATTGCCGGTGGTGCTGGCATTGGTGGTGGTGCTTCTGGAGCCGAAGCTGGTGGAACTGGAGCACTTTGGGCAGGAACATAAGCAGGTTGGGTGTCGATCGCAAGAGCGGGTTGTGGTGGAGGTTCAGCGATTGGTGAATCCTCAAAGGAAGATTCAGGAGCAGAAACAACATGTAAATCTGATGTACGAGTGACATGACCGCTGATTCCCGTAATCAAAAGTCCAATGAACCCAATGAATGCAGATGCGACAACGAATTCAAGAGATATCGCTAAAAGCGATTCTCCACCAGTCATCGCACGTAAGGTCGCAGCGATATCTGTAAGGAGGGACAAGAAAGGAATGAAATTATTCACAAAAAGCTGAAATTCATTCCAAGCGTACACAATTTCATATACTGATAATGGTGGAAACTCAACACCAACCAATAATGTTCCAGCAATGGCGAGAAACACCATTAACCCAAGATAAAGAATGAAGGACATTAGAACAAGATGTAGAACGCGAAATCGCCCGATAACACCGATTAAGATGCATGCTAAAATGAACCCAAGTGGGATAAACCACATGCGAATGGTTAGAGGGAGTAGCATAAGCCCTGCGAACAGGGTAAATATGATGACAGTGAGAGTGCCAGCAATAACCGCAAGAAGGCTCCGATCCATTAGAAGCACCAATATCTATTGCCCCGAATATTCTTTATAAGGAAATTGCTGTGCTGCAAGAACATTCAAAACTTTGGAGAGAACCACAAGGTTATTGAAAAAATAGTAAAGACACAGGTTTCATTTTATTCTGTAAGACCTTAATTCAGACCGTTACCGAATAGGGGTGTAACCCCACACCCTCTTTCTTGTCCACCTTGAAGGCTTCCGGGACTGCTTTTCTTCCAATATTATATCCTGCATTCATATCTGCGTTGATGACAAGCCCTGCCGAGGACTGGAATAGCCCTCCTTTTCCTCGATATCCTAAATACGTGATTTTGTGTTCAAGTGGTTCATTATCAAGGATAACTCACCTTAGAAGTATAACATTCATCCACCAAACACACCCAACACCCTTCAATTCAGCCTTATACCGTATTTGCTGTAGAATCTTCAGGAACGGTACATTCACAAAATTTTGGTTTGTGCATTTGCCTAAGCGATATGTTGTTTCCACATCATGCCCTCACCACTCTTTGCCTTATATCGAGGAATTCTTGGTTTACCTCTGTATTTCTTCAGGTATTTCTCCCAGTCTTTAATGGCTTCAAAGACGGATTTCCAGTTTTTATCAAGTAATCTGAGAATCTGCTGAGCTGTCTGTGCTGAAAGGCGCCTGTATAAGTCTGTTTTCTTTATAAGTGAATACAAGTCTCTATATTGAATCCAGTACCTCTCTCTGACGAATTTTTGACGAATGTGATAATTTGCTTGATTATAGAGATTCTTTGCTAAATGACAAATTCTTGAAAGAGCAGCTATCTTACTTAATTGGATTCTTTCGGTTAGAAGCGTTGATCTTCCCTCGTCACCTTTTGCTATTCACTACCCCTCGATGCTTGATTTAAAGCCTAAAATTATTTGAAAATAGTTAAATATGAGAGTTGAGAATGCGCGTGTAATTGATTACACTGTATAGGAGGTGTACAGCATTATGCCGGACTTAGTTGTTTTTGTACAATGGAACTGTTCTGTCTTCCGAGTTGGCGTAATTGCTACCTCCGGAGATAGGCACTAGCTGATCCCGTTTTTGTGGGAATAGTATCAGCCAATCTCTTCATCGATACAGCAAGAATCCTTGGATATATTTGGCGATAGCCATGCTGTGATTGATGGCGGGAGAGGTAATCCAAATCAAAGTGAGTTAAGAAAAGTGCCAAATGATCCAGCACCCTATATTAGTAAGCGCAGCATGGCGCACCGTCAAATGAGCAAACTTGACGGGCAACGAGGGCGATTGGAGGATTTACCAGAAATCACCTTGCCTTCGGTCCGAGCGGATGCTATCGCAACCCAATTAGCTACCGATGTCCGTGGAATAATAAGCGCTGGAAAAGAGGCCACAGTCTTTTTCGCATTCTGGCATGATTTTCCACTCGCTCTCAAAGCTTACCGGTTTTATGCTACACCTCATGCAAAAACTGGTAAACGTAAGAAAATGGGTGGAGGAAAAGCAGGATTTTCCAAAGACATCATGAGTTACTGGGCATCCCGAGAATTCTGGATTTTAGATCGTGCTTTCCGAGTCGGCGTAAAGGTGCCAACACCTGCCCGTCAAATCGACAACATGTTCACAGCCTTATTCCTGGGAGAAAACGGAATCCCAGCCCCCTTACTCAAGGATACACATATAGAGTATCCACAACGAGTGTTCGATTTAGTAATCGAGGGCATCTTTGCTCTTTACCGAGCCTTCATTATTCATGGCGATTTATCAGGATATAATATCCTTCTCTTCAAGAATGACCCATGGATAATCGATTTCCCACAGGCTATTGACTTTGCCTCTCGACCCGGACGACACCGAGTACTTAAGGAAGGACGTACCATCCTCCTCCGAGATATCACAAATATTGTCCAGTTCTTCTCACATCTAGGAATATCCGCAAACCCAGAAGCCCTTTGTGATGAATGTATGGAACAGGTGGATGAACACGACCGATTTGACCACCAGATGCTGGTGCGCTAGCCTGTCGAAATGCCCAATCGATCAGGGTGCGTATAAATATTCATCCGCGTACCACGCACAAACCCAATCAGCGTAATGCCTGCAGCTTCAGCCAAATCAATTCCTGAAGAGACAGCCGCACTAATTGAAGCTACAATAGGAATCCGAGCAACAGCGACCTTTAGAAGAAGATCGCCAGTAAGACGACCAGAACACAACAGAACCAGGTCAGAGAGAACCAGATTGTTCTGCAGCGCTTTCCCGATAACCCGGTCCACCGCATTATGGCGACCCACATCTTCAGCCACTTGGACTAATTTACCTTCCATGGTTGCTAGAGCTGCACCATGGGTTCCTCCAGTTTCGTGATAGAGGTTCATCTGTTGAGTCATTTGATGAATTGCCGAACGCACAGCTAGAGGAGCTACAGTGTGAGTAATTTCTATTGCCGGAACATCACAAGCGCGCCATGTTCCCAAGGCGCCTTCCTCTGGTCCACAAAGCCCCATAACAATCCGTGCCGATGGACGAATTGCTGCAAGTTTTTCTCGAAAATCACTTTCATCAGATATATGGACGTGGGCTAGCCGATTACGCACTTTGATCTGCTGAATTTCATCTGGAGAAATAACTAGTCGAGATGTAAATAGCAGCCCGATAATCAATGATTCATAATCAGTGGGAATAGTGTGTACTAAAGCAAAATTCTCCTCCCCTTGTGTATCGATAAGGAGGATACGAAGCCCAACTTCTTGAGTCACCACATCTTCTCTTTTTTCTGTGATTGCTTCGTTATTTCGGAGAATTGGGACTGAACGAGTTAACTTCACTTACTTCAGCTCCAGATAATCGTCGATGAAAGACTGCGCCTCACCTTTTTATCTTGTCGACCAAGGAAATCAACGACCTATTTGGTATTGAATCGGTTCGTTTCACTATCCTTCGTTCTTTGGATAACAGGTTAAGAATAAACTACGGGTATTATAGCAAACGGGATTTCCTAGTATTAATAGCCATAACTCATCCTGACTCACATGAAATCTATTTTATCTCAATAGCAGTAATAGATGATTAACATGAAATCCCAATCCACTACTGCACAAATGTTTGAGGCTGTTGAGAAAAAATCAGAGGATGACATTGACGAGGACACGATGCCAGGCCCACTGATGTTTTTTATCAAAGGCAAACCAAACAATGAACAGCGTTGTAATACCCCACCTCTGTGGCCCCCAAAGCCCATTAGACCCCAGCTTGTAACGCCAGAGCAGGTATAGGATTAGAACTCCAGAATATTAGATTGATTTGGGAATTGAAGAAGACAAAGATGACGATAGTATTGAGGAGTGCCCTTACGCTCCAAAGATGAGGAATACACTCACCACGACCAACCAATAATGCCAGACTCAATAGTATGACATAATCCAAAACCTCTTGTGCGCCTCTTCGTTTGTGAGGGATTATAAGTGTGAATTCAGCTGACACGTCCTATAGATGTGACAAACAATGAAAATCTTAGCTCTCAATAGCAGCCCAAGAAAAGCACGTGGTGGAACCGCTACTGTCCTAAATGCTTTCCTAGAAGGTGCTAAGGAAGCAGGTGCGGATATCGACTTAGTCTATGTTCATGACCTGAAGATAAAACCGTGTCTCGGATGTTTCAATTGCTGGATTAAAACACCAGGCGTTTGTGTCCAAAAAGATGACATGAAAGAGGTGCTCGATAAGTGGCTAAGCAGTGACGCTCTAGTCCTTGCCACACCGGTTTATGTTGATGGGATGACCAGTACACTGAAAGCTTTGCTAGACCGGTCAATCCCCCGAGTACAACCTTTCTTTGAAATTCGCAACGACCACTGCCGTCACCCACCACGCATTGATCGGAAACCGATGAAGGTTGCGCTAGTCTCAGTTTCAGGGTTCACCGAATTAGATAATTTTGATCCACTTGTAGCCCATATTCAAGGTTTCTGTAAAAACCTGAATGGCAAATATGCAGGAGCCCTTCTTCGGCCGCTGGGGGCTCAGTTACTAGCGTTCAAACAGATGGGAATCCCCGTTGATGATATCTTTGAAGCGATGAAGCAGGCAGGCAAAGAATTTGTAGAAAAGGGACAAATCAGTTCGAAGATACAAGAAATCATAAGTCGTGAAATCGTTCCTCGAAGTGAATACATCAAAAGGCTGAATCAAGGATTTCAACAACAACTTGACACTATCAAATAATTCCAATTACCCCGATCTTACATGATCTATGAGGTAGGTTCTTTTTTCTTCCGTCGTAAAGAGGGGAATAGTCGCCCCGTCTGTTCCATGTACTTTCGGTACTCATCACCAAATTGCTCTATCATCATCTCTTCCTCTACTCGTATTCGAGAGGCTACAACAACAAGCCCCAATAGGACAATAATGAGGAGAATGAGATTAAGTGATATCAAAAATAATCCAATGTTGAAGATGAAATAGACCAGATACATTGGATGCCGGATGTATTTGTAAGGACCACTTGTTACCAATGTGTGACCATCTTTTATCTCCAAAGTACCAGAGACCTGTCGACCCAGATGAATGCCCACCCATGTTATTCCCAATATCATAGTTATGCAAATGCTGACACCAACCCATCGAATTACACACAGATTCACCAGAACAATCTGAGTGTAGGGTGGAATCAGAAAAGGAACCAGACTCCAAATTAGAACAAAGACCACCATTGCATATACTAACACAATTCTTAGGATAACCAAAGTTTTACTTTCGTATTTCACCTGGTTGACCCATCGCTCCTGACGAGTTCGCTTTTGCCCAGCAGGCTGGGCTTTGCGACCATAGCATCCACGGATTCCCATAAAAACAAAAAAAAGAACGAGTAATCCGAGTCGAAAGACAAGCTCCTCTAACATTCGAAGGTAACCCTATTTGGACATCCGAAGAGCGGCCTTAAATAGGGTAGTAGTTGTGCCATTATGCCTATAGACAGAAGATAAGGAGAGAGAGAAAATCACTTATAGACTCCGGCAGTAAAGCTCCGTTAGAAATTAGGTTCAGGAAGGAAGTCAATGAAGCGTGAACCGATTCGAGCTTACCGAGGTACCCAGTTGCATTGCAAGAACTGGCAAATCGAAGCCATCCTCCGCATGCTCCAAAATAATCTGGATCCAGATGTTGCCAAGGATTGGCAGAGACTCATTGTGTATGGAGGAACCGGACAAGCGGCACGAAACTGGGAATCTTTTGATAAGATTGTTGAAACATTACTTGCATTAGAGCCCGATGAAACGATGCTGGTTCAATCCGGAAAACCAGTGGCCATATTTAAAACTCACATCAATGCACCTCGTGCTTTGATCGCCAATTCTCTGATAGTTCCGTTTTGGGCAACAGAAGAGAACTTCAACGCGCTGTACAAGAAAGGATTGACTATGTTCGGTCAAATGACGGCCGGTTCATGGATTTACATTGCTACACAAGGCATTCTCCAAGGAACATTTGAAACGTTTGCAGCAGTTGCTGATCGCCACTTCAAGGGAACGTTGAAAGAAAAACTCATTCTCACGGGCGGAGTTGGTGCCATGGGTGGCGCACAGCCATTAGCGGTCACTTTTAACGAAGGCGTTGTTATTGCTGTTGACATCGATGAAGCTGCAATCGATAAGCGAATGCGTGCTGGATATTGCGAACTAAAAACAGATAGTCTTGACGAAGCCCTAGCACTCGCCAACGAAGCCTTAGAACAACAAATCCCCCGGTCTATTGGCCTAATTGGAAACACCGCGGAAACCCATCCCGAGATCGTGAAACGAGGAATCAAAGTGGATGTGGTCACCGACCAAACTTCAGCCCATGATCCATTAACTGGGTACTACCCAGCAGGTTATAGCAAAGAAGAAGCCGACCGGCTTCGGGAAAAGAATCCTGAAGAGTATATCCAACATGCGAAAGAATCGATGCTCCACCATGTGAAAGCTATCCTGCAATTACAAGAAAAAGGCACAGTGGCATTTGATTATGGAAATAATCTTCGACAACATGCAAGCTCAATTGCATGGAATGAAAAAGAGAATCGATGGAAATATCCTGGATTCGTTGAAGCCTATGTACGACCCTTATTCTGTGAGGGACGAGGCCCATTCCGATGGGTGGCTTTATCCGGTGAACCCGAGGATATCTACCGAACTGACCAACTTGTTCTCGATCTCTTCCCAGACAACTACATCCTGAAACGCTGGATAAAACTAGCCCATGAAAAAGTCCAGTTTGAAGGTTTACCAGCCCGTGTCTGTTGGCTCGGATATGGTGAGCGCGCAAAGTTTGGCAAAGCCCTCAACGATTTAGTTGCAAAGGGCGAACTGAAAGCCCCTATCGTAATCGGTCGTGATCATCTCGACGCGGGCTCCGTGGCTTCACCAAATCGTGAAACCGAAGGGATGCGAGATGGAAGTGACGCCATTGCTGATTGGCCTGTTCTCAATGTCTTGATCAATGCAGTAGCAGGAGCAACTTGGGTCTCCCTTCACCAAGGAGGTGGTGTGGGTATTCCTTATTCAATCTCTGCGGGTCAGGTATCTGTCGCTGATGGTACACCTGAGGCCGAACAACGATTGCAACGCGTTTTAACAACAGATCCAGGCATGGGTGTAGCCCGCCACGTAGATGCAGGTTACGCAGAAGCAATCAAATTCGCGAAAGAACACAACATCAGAATTCCATTTCTTAAAGAGTAATGAAAGTGAAGAAAGTTGAAGCAGATCGTAGAATGTGTACCTAATTTCAGTGTTGGCGATGACACCAAGACTATCGAAGCCATTGTCGAAACCATCAAAAAAACAAAGGGCGTGCAGCTCCTTGACTATGAACATGATACGGCCTACAATCGGCTGGTGGTGACCTATTTTGGTGAACCTCAAGCCTGCAAAACCGCTATGCTCAATGCAGGTCGAGTAGCTGTTGAACGCCTGGATATGCGGAAACACAAAGGACAACACCCGCGGATTGGCGTATTAGATGTGGCCCCATTTGTCCCCATCAAAAATATTACCATCGAAGAGTGCATCCAATTATCCAAGGAGTTTGCCAAAGCCTTCGCGGAAGAACACCAAGTCCCGGTCTATCTGTATGGTGAAGCAGCGGAAACCCCCGAGAAGGGCGATGTCGATTGGATTCGTAAAGGCGAGTGGGAAGCCCTTGAAACGAATATGCAAAATCCAGAGAGACGACCAGCCTTTGGTCCGAGCAAACCGCATCCCAGTGCCGGTGCAACAATGACTGGTGCCCGTGAAGTAATGGTTGGACTTAACATTAATTTAGGGACCACTGATTTAGGGATTGCCAAAGCTGTGGCCAAAGCGATTCACAAGAAGAAGGGAGGACTTGTCCGTATCAAAGCAATGGGTTGCCTTTGGGAAGACCGAGGAATCACACAAATCGGCATAACCAACACAGACTTTCGTAAATCCCCGCTCTATCGACAATTCGAATTGGTCAAGATTGAGGCAGCGCGCTTCGGAGTGAATGTGGTAGGCGCTGAATTCTGTGGGCTAGTTCCCATTCAAGCCCTTGTCGATGTTGCTAATTATTATCTTCGCCTTGAAGGATTTGAGATGAAAGATCTTCTTGAAGTAGCCATTGATAGCAAACTTACCGAAACCGATCCCAACCATACTAGTATCCTCTCCAGCGATTAAAGCGTGGAACGACTTGAATCTGTTGATTTATTAGGTTCTAACACCTTCAATTGTACTAATGGAACGCTTGGATCTAGACATGGTCATCCTGAATGCTTCGGAATTACTCACCCTGCAGGGAGCCAGCCATACACCCAAACTGGGTGAAGACCTCAACGAGCTAGGCACCATCAAAAACGGTGGCATAGCTATCCGTGAAAATCAAATCGTCGCTGTAGATTCTACCAAAAATATCAAACGCTTAGTGAAACCTGGAAGCCGCCCACAAATCATTGATGCCAAGAATCAAACCGTGATGCCCGGCCTCATCGACCCCCACACCCATCTAGCCTTTGCTGGGACCCGAGAACAGGAATTTGTCCAAAAAATTCAAGGCAAATCATACATGGAAATCCTTGAATCGGGTGGTGGAATCAACGTCACGGTAGAAGCTACCCGAAAGGCGAGCAAGAATACATTGGTGCGATTAGGAAAACCCACCCTAACACGAATGCTTGAGTATGGCACAACCACCGTTGAAGGCAAATCTGGCTACGGATTAGAACCTAAACATGAGATCAAACAGCTTCTGGCTATTCGAGACCTGAATCTCATTCACTACATCGAAATTGTCCCCACCTTCATGGGAGCTCATGTCGTCCCCACAAAATACAAAAAAGACCCCGATAAATATGTAAACCTCATCATCGAGAAGATGATTCCTGCTGTCGCCAGAAGAGGTCTAGCAGAATTCTGTGATGTCTTCGCGGAAAAAGGCGTCTTTGATATTGACCAAGCGCGTCAGATTCTTCAGGCAGGAAAGGAACATGGCCTAGTCCCAAAGGTGCACGCAGATGAAATGACCACTCTTGGAGGAGCTGAACTAGCTGCAGAGCTTGAGGCCGCTTCTGCAGATCACCTTCTTAAGGTTTCAAAGAAAGGGATAAAACAACTTGCACAGAAACAGGTTGTAGCTGTTCTACTGCCTGCTACAGCCCTTGTTTTAATGGAACAAGAATACGCCCCTGCCCGTACATTAATTGAAGCAGGCGTTCCAGTGGCGCTGGCAACCGATTATAATCCGAATTGCATGACTGAATCAATGCAACTAGTTATGACCCTAGCCTGTCTAAACATGCGCATGACGCCAGCGGAAGCAATTTCAGCAGCTACGATAAATGCTGCTCATGCAATTAGACGCTCACATCTCGTGGGGAGTCTGGAACCGAATAAACAGGCAGATATTCTCGTCATGGACGTCCCAAACCATGCCCATATTCCGTACCATTTTGGTATAAATCTCGTCGATAAGGTGATAAAAGCAGGAAAACTGGTCTTTTCTGCACACTAAGAAGGCTAACGTTGTTGTCGGGTTTTTGTTAACTAAATAAACAAAAATAGGAATGACCATAGTAAAATTAGCATTATTCCACGATTAGAACAATCCATTACGCTTTAAAGGGTCTTCCCCATGTTTTCCTGAGGTACGGGTATATTTGTTCTAGGCCGTTAATGCCCCAGCGCGGATATCAGTGGAGGTAAGCTGCCTCAAGTGGAGTACGGAGGAGGCTAGCTGTCACCATAATCTCCACATTAAACAAAAACCGATTAAATCGGAAAAAAGAATGAAATTAACAACGACCTCCAAAGTTGCCCTAGTTTCAATAGCTACAGTGTGTTTCATAGCGTTCTTCATAATATTCACTCCCCCCATCAATGCTAAAGCTGAAGATTCCGCCCTCTCTTCACCCGGCATATGTATTTCTAAACAATTCAAGTACGCCTGGCTAATGGAAGGCATCGAATGGCGAGACAAAGACATCTATCTTCAAGGATTAGATGTCGAAGTATGGTACAAGGATTGTTGGATGTACATTGGTACCTTTACAACCAATGACACAGGCTGGATCGAATTTTGCGGTGTTCCAGCCGGCTGGTACGAGTTCCGGTGGGAGTGTGGCGGTGTAGACTTCAAATCACGACATTACGCTTGCTGCAATATGCAACATCACATTTGGGTCAATGAGATTGAGCCGAAAGGTGAAGAAAGGGCGACTTCTGCCTTTGTCTTGATGGGCATCTCTTACCGTTAACTCCACGGGTAAGGGATGCCAATTTCTTTATTTTCTGTTTTAGCTAAAATCTTCAAACGCCTCTGGTACATGGTTCGATTCGTTTTAACAGGTTTGTCTAAGGGGTAAGAGAACCTGATAAGGATCTGTATGAATTACAATTTTGCCAGTTTCTTCAAAGGCCGCTAGACTGTACTCGAGCCCTATTTGTGAAACCGATTTTACGCTAAGTTGAGGTAAATAAACGAGAGAAAATCTAAAGTCCCGAGTCTGATGAGAGGAGATTGTTGCCTTCTTGACTTGTCTTAGAGCTGTACTCTCCTCGTTAATACGGTCTTGCCCTATTGTCCTGACCGTTTTTAAGTGGAACTGGAGAAGGGGCGAGAGTGATTCTACTCTGAGAAAAACAACTAACTTCTTCAGGGTATTGCTGCTTACCTGAAACAAGAGAGAGAATCCTCGTTTCCGCTTCGAAGAAGCGATTAATCGAAACCGGGGTATCGTTATGATCCAGTGAAGTGTCTTATCGAAGGAATGACCCGTCGCTGTGAATTGAGGGGTTGACATTGTTCTCACCAATCCAGTTACGAATAGTAACATAGCATTAAGGACCCGTCGAATTTTGTTCAAGTATCTTGTTGATTGGCAGAGTTATCATAATTACCAATATACTTCCTATTAATTAGTCAAGGGATTGCCATGCAAGATCAATTTTGATACAAAGATATTTAGTCGTCCTGATAGCATACAGAGGATTCATAACCTCGAGGAATATCCATGAGGGTCGGTTTTGCGTTAGGATGGATACTTCTACTTATTTTGTTTCCTGTTGGCGTATTATCAGCACCTTTGGTGAATGATGGTTTTGCGACAACCCAAGGTTTGGATTCATCGCCCGATTCGCCAGACCCAAGTATTGAAAATTTAAAATCGAGTGTTCCAATTCCGGGTCCAGATTTGGGAACGACCAATTGGACTTCAAATCATATTCAGAATCCTGACTTTGAGGATTGGTCAGATGCGTATAGTAGTGAGGGATGGACTTCAACTCAAACGGGTGATCGTCATCACTGGATCGAAACTACCAAAGTCAGCGATGGATCTTACGGTGCTGGTTTTCATTGTTACAATTATCCTGATCAGTTCGAACACGCTACACTCGAACAATCGACAATTAATGCGGATTTTTCGAATATCTCTTTGAGTTTTGATTGGTATTTGGACCAAAACAACGATCCCAGTGAGGATGCGATGTATGCAGAAGTCCAAATTCAAGATGGAACTCATACTTATTGGCTCTTTTATTATCTCAATGGTAGTTCTGCCATTGACCAAAACTCAACATGGGAAGGTTATTATGTTTACAATATGGGACCAGCTAAGCAGTGGAATAGCTTCTCAAGGAATCTCACCGCAGATTTTTTGGCTGTTGCTGAATTACAAGGCTCCTACAGTGAACTGCTCTATGTTGATAACATCAGGTTTCACCTAGAGACCTTCGGCGTGACTCTGAACCTCATCCGAGGATATATCGATAACATGAAATTATTGAATCACACCGACAATCACTATTTCATAAACCAAACGATGCGGAATGGAAATTTTGAAACAGGAGATTTTACCTCCTGGTCAATTCTTGATTCCTCGGATGCGGGTCACTTTGAGCGAAGTTCGTCTTCCCATACCGGTAGCTTTTGTGCAAATGCCACCGCGTATTCGATTGGTAATACCAGTGAAGTAACCTTCCGTGATTATCCTTATGTCCGACTCACAAGTTCACATCAAGGCCAGGTGAACATCTGGTGGTATCTTACAACACAGAATCTCACAAGTGACACCTATGCCTACATCGTTTTCGAAGCCTATGATGGAGTGGCACCGCGAGATATCTACTATCTCTTGAGCTATGGTGGCTCATCGAGCCCATTGTCGAATGGAACCACTAGTCTTGTTCTCAAAGCGGATCAATTCAACACCACCGGGACTTGGAATCGGTTAAGCGTCAACCTATGGACTGAAGCATTATCTCATTATACACTGAATGAACTGATGGTAGATTATGTTGAAATAGTAGTGATTGCTGAAGGACCCGAAGCCTTGATGAGTACGCTAATCGATGATTTTAGTTTCCGGGCTGCGACTTTAAATCACCGCGATTTTGAAGATCAACCTGCAGTGGGTCAACAAGTTCAAGGTTTTACAACGACATACTCACGAATAACGGTGACAAGTACAGCTTACGGTGGAAGCAAGGCTGGAAATCTAACCTTAATGAGTGGAAGTATATCGTTTGCTCCTCCACGTCTTCCCCTGCAATGGCGTCCATTGAATAGCTCTCGTGAAACTTACCTTGATGTGATGTGGCGTATCGTTGACACAATTGCTACTAACCAAGTCTGGCTCCGACTCACCTTAACCAATGGGCATGAACTCAACTACTATATAAACGGGCTAACCACAGCCACTTCAAATACTAGTTCCGTTGCCTATTTCAACGTAACAGATGCTAGCACTCTTGGTTCTTGGGTTCAAATGCACCGGGATTTGGTGCACGACTATGAAGCAGCCTTTGGCAGTCTGCCAGATACTACCATGGAGTTGCTCTACATGAGGGCTTCAACTAGTGCCCGATTGGAATTTCTATTCGACGACCTTTACTTGTATGATGACCCTGCTCCCACAATTAGCAATGTAGGGCACACACCGCTTCTCCCGGAGCCTGAGGAAATAGTTGATATCACCACGGATATTGTTGAGCAGGACCTAGTGACAGCCACTTTGTATTATCGTGTCGATGGAGGAGGCTGGCAGACGGTCGAGATGACTCCCCGATCAGGAGATACATATAATGCAACCATCCCCAACCAAGTCCATAATGCCGTGATAGAATACTATGTAACGGCTAGTGACGATTGGGGCTTAACCACAACCGCTTTGAATGGGGAGAGCTATTGGACGTACATCGTCACTGATCAAACGGCGCCCACGATAGACACCATTATCCAGACACCATTGATAGTCAATTACCTTGATTCGGTTAACGTGTCCACAGTAGTAACTGAAGTAGGTAGTGGCCTTCAGAGCATCCAACTTTTTTGGCGGCTTAATGGTGGTGCGTGGAATATTACCTCTATGATTCCGACCGGCACCGGTGGTTACTATGTTTACATTGGAGCAGAAAGTTACTCAATCTTTGTAGAATATTTTGTCAATGCAACTGATAACGCAGGTTTGCAAGGCGTCAGTAGCACTCAAAGTTACACTGTCACCGACACAATTGCACCTGAAATTACTAATCGCGCTCACTCACCAGCTATTGTGGAATACACCGATAATCCTACAGTTCAGTGTAATGTTACCGATGCCGCAAGTGGACTAGCCACTGTCGTTCTCTATTATCAAGTCGACAGTGGCATATGGAATAGCGTTGCCATGACACCGTCTACGGGAACTGGGTTTGGAGGAACCATCCCGGCACAGGCGTGGAACTCTGTCGTACATTATTATGTCAATGCTACGGATAACGAAGGAAACTGGATTACATCCTCGGGCTCCTATACTGTTGAGGATAATACGGATCCAGTTCTCCAATCAGTGATGAGAGACATCAGCACTGTCCAATACAACGACACGGTAGGTGTAAGTTGCGAAACTTCAGATGTGGGAAGTGGTCTAACCAGTGTAGTGTTGTATTACCGGAATGATTCAGGTTCGTGGTATTCCATTGGCATGACAGATAATGGAACGCATTACAACGGAGTAATTCCAGTTCATCCATACAATCTAGTTGTAGAATACTACATCACAGCAACTGATAACGCGGGGAATGCCGTGTCGAGTACCAGTGATACCTATACAGTCTGCGACGATTATGAACCAATAATCTCAAATGTTGCTCAGTGGCCTGTTGTCGTTCTCCAAACTGATACACCGGAAGTCAGTTGTGATGTGTTCGAAGATGGAAGCAGCATAGACTTTGTTATTTTGTATTATCGCTTTAATGGAATCAACCCATTCACAGCAGTTGTGATGGGTCACCAAGGTAGCGAACAATACAATGCTACTCTGCCACAGGGCAGCTGGAATAACCTCGTCGAATACTATATCACAGCAAATGATACAGCAGGCAATTCAATTACCGATGACTTTGGAGGACTTTATTATAGTTATACGATTGGCGATAGTCAGAACCCTTCGATTCAAAATGTTAGCCACACCCCACTTGATGTTGAATACAATGATAATCCCCTAGTGGAATGTGATATAACAGATGTAGGAAGCGGGATCCAAGTAGTCGTATTATGGTATCGAGTCGGAACAAGTGGACCCTTCACCCCAATCACAATGACTGATACTGGTCTTGGTCATTACACCGCGAATATCCCTGCACAACCATATAGCGCCACAATCCAATATTACATCAATGCCTCTGACTGGGCAGATAATTTCAATGTTAATCCAGCCCCCGGTAGCTACTATAGTTATACTATTGTTGATATCACCAGTCCGTCGATTTTCAACGTATACCAGTCCCCCACTATTGTTGAAGGTTACAATGTCGTTCTTTTGTTTTTCAATGTGACCGATTATGGAAGCGGCCTCAATGTTATTCAATTCTTCTATCGCATCGATGGAGGCAACTGGATAACACTTGTTGCGAATCACATATCTGGGGATCAATATGGCGGCTATATTCCTGGACAGCCCTACAATAGCTTCATTGAATATTATGTCAATGCCACAGATAATGCCAACAATATAGCCTTAGAGAATAATGGAGGCAACTACTTCAACTATACAGTTGTTGACACACTGAAACCGGCAATTTGGAATGTTGATCAAATCCCTATCGTCGTCGAATATGATGATAGCCCGACTATCGGCTGCAATGCTACTGACCTTAACGGGAGTGGCATCCAAATAGTAACGCTGTATTACCGAACTGGCGGCATAGGTGCATTTTCAACTATTCTTATGACAGATATTGGAGGCAATCAGTTCACAGCCCCTATCCCGGTTCAACCTTATGGTACTCTTGTTGAGTATTTTGTGAATGCCACTGATTTCATTGGAAATTGGATTGTAGCAAACAATAGTGGGAACTACTATAGCTACACCGTGGGTGATGTCACTGACCCATTGTGTAGTATTAGTGTTCCTGAAGAGAACTCGACCGTTTCAGGACTTGTATCCATTGAAATCGAAGCTAGCGATGCCGGAAGTGGGATAGCAAGAATTGTCATTGCAGTAGATGGAGAAGCCCTTACTGAACTCACCAGCCTCCCATTTGATTATTCCTGGGATAGCACATCGATAAGTGATGGTTCCCATACAATTACCGTGACAGCCATTGATAATGCCGGAAACCAAGTAATTCTCTCAATTGATATCGTCGTCCAAAATGCTCAACTCCCACCACCGATTCCAGGATTTCCAGTTGGGGCAATTGTGCTAGGCTTGACCCTTTCATTTTGCGTAATAGCATTTGTCCGTCGCCGTCGAAGAACTTACAAAGGCTTGAACTTGTGATAAGGAGAGTCAAGGCATTAGAATTGGGTGTTCGTTACACCCTTGTGGACTGATTTCACAATTTCAGCGGAGTGTACAAGATCCCATAAACGGTTGATATCGTGGTGAAGGAGAAAATCCTGAGTCAATCGGTCAGCAGGTTTTGGTTGATTCATGGTGTATCGCGGGATAGCATTTCGAATAACATCATAGGCAATTTGTGAGCCTTTTCCTAATCGAACGGTCTTGGATAATCTGCGGATATCAATTCCTTGTGTGGCACATAGATACTCGATTGCAATGATGTGTTCGATGTTTGAGAGAATTTCACGAGCGTGGCGTGCAGCAATGGTTCCCATACTGACATGGTCTTCCTGATTCGCGGCGGTGGGGATTGACCGAATGCTTGCGGGAGTGGCAAGGATTTGACATTCGGCTGTTAATGCAGCTGCAGTAAGTTGGGCAAGCCCCAATCCGAAATGAACTCCCTGATCAGCGAGTTTCGGATGAGTCAGTAAAAGGGGTAGGCCATTGCTGAGTTTATCATCGATTAATCGGGCAATGCGTCGTTCTGCAATACTTCCGATGCTGGTCAGAGCAATAGCAAGATAATCCATTACGGTAGCAATAGGTTGACCATGGAAGTTGCCCCCAGAAAGAAATGTATTTGCTTGAGGAAAAATCAGGGGATTATCTGTTGCTGAATTAATCTCAACCGATACTACCTGCTCTGCGTGTGTAATCGCATCTCGTGCTGTACCTAGCACCTGAGGGGTACATCGAATTGAGTACGCATCCTGCACACGTTGTGTTGTTCGTGTCGCCACGATGGCTGCTTCGAACGCCTCTTTTGAGACACCCATTTTCTCGAGGTGTTTCTGGAGTTGTGTACGTTTTTTAATGAGGCCTTTTGCTGAATCGGGGGTCTCAACACCAAGTTGTTTATCGATTGCTATCACAGTATGAATGATTTGTTGTAGAATGAGTTCTGTGGCTTCACGATCTTGGTCCGAGTCAAAGATGAGTGAGTCATGAAATGTCTTCAACGCTTTCTGGGCGAGTTTCGCTCGTTCACGTGAGGTTAACACCTGGGAGCTCCCTGCAAGTAAGGTAGAAAGGTTATTTGCGGTTTGTAGTTGTCCAGGATGAGGACGAGCCTTATGGATTTGTTTATCAAAAGCGTCTAGAACGGCTTCTAGTGCCTCCATTGAAAGTGCGGCTGCAATTTCGGCTGAAGCAAGAAGATTTCGGGCATCCGCTGTTACGAGTGTAGCAATTGCGGTCATAATCTGTGTGCCATTAATAAGGGCAATACCTTCTTTCGGTCCCAGTTCAATTGGTGTTAACTTTGCCCTTTTGAGGGCTTCAGCCCCTGAAAACACATCTCCTTTATATTCGGCTTCCCCTTCACCGATAAGAACAAGAACCATGTGCGAGAGCGGGGCTAAATCACCGCTTGCGCCTACAGATCCCTTTTCGGGAATTATGGGGTGAACTCCTTTATTGATGAGGTCTACGAGCAATTGGAGTGTTGATAAACGGATGCCGGAAAAACCTTTGGCGAGCGTATTTGCCCGGAGCAACATGGCTGCACGGACAACTTCAGTGGCTAAAGGATTTCCAACGCCTGCAGCATGACTGATGATGAGGTTGTGTTGAAGTGCCTTTGCCTTATCATCAGAGATTACAACCTCACTGAAAGGACCAAAACCGGTCGTTACCCCATAGATGACTTCGCCTGAATCTATCCACTGGTGAACCAATTTCGCAGCAGTTTTGACTTTATTTTCTGCTTTTACGGACAGCTTCACCTTTGCATTATTACGGGCCACGGAAACGACCTGGTCAATTGTCAGGCTTTCACCATCAATGACAATTTGTCGTGTACTCATTTTCTTCACCAGACAGAATCCGAAGTGCCTTTCACTTCAAGATTAAAAAAGATTCATCCTCTTTGAGAAAAGCCGGAAATTAATTCTTCTTGTGGAGAGTAATGGCTATTTGACTGATTCCACCCCACTTAGTTTCTTTCCCAATGGGGTAGTAGGTTTCGATTTTAATAGAATCCCTGTTAAGAATGAGCTTCAGTTCTTCAAGCATTCGCAGTTGTTCAGCAATATCGACTGCACGGTAGATGAGTTTCCCTCGCGCACGAATCGTGACTGAACCCTTTCGTTTGATTTGGTGCTGACAAGCGCGGACATATTCAATGGTTCGCTTCTTTCCAACATAGACAATATCTTCAAGCCATTTCGGTTCATCGATTGCTTGGACAGGAACTGGTCGTGCGCCTTGCTGAGGCACTGTAGTAATAAGCGGTTTGGGTTGCGGGAGGGACGCAAAACCGAGTAAAGGAGGTGCGAGAGGTTCCCCATCAGAGCCAGCAGGAACTTCGCCGACTTCTTTTACTTCGACTATTTGAGCTGAGGGCTCAGCAGCATCCTTTAGTGCAGAATCAAAGGTAGCGATTTCTTGTTCAAATCGATCCATCGTCAAACGGGTTTTTGGTTGCCAGCTTTCGATCCGTGCTACAATCGCTGTGATGAGCTCGGAATTCCTGGTGAATATTCCAGCTTCATCATGGGAAAACCAGCTCGGAGTGGTTAGGTTTTGTGAAGAGATTATAGCAGCTTCGTTATCTACGATAATTGCATTGGCCATTAAATTTGGACAATCATAAATTATGACTCGATCGGAGAGGAGAATTTCTAATGCTTCTGGGTCCGATAATGCAGCAATCCAATGCTGCCAATTAACCGTTGTGATGAATCTAACTTGAACCGCTCGAGGGATGATGTTGAGTAGATACCCGGTGATATCATTCGTGATATATGGAGACACTAAGAGAACCGAATCTTTTGCAGAGGAGAGTAACCCATGAACTAGGTCATTGAGACCATTCGATGTATTAACGAATATGCTCTCGGTTTTCCTTGGTAATGTTGTAGTAATTGAAGGAACTAATTTTTCTTTGGGATAGCCACTGGCTCCTTCGAAGAACGCGGTTACGTATCGTCGGGCGTCCTTAGCGATTTGGAAATCAGAGGAGATAAGTGTGAGGTCATGAATGTTTTCGAGATCTTTGGTAAAGATAGGTGTTGACCCAACTGCAACCCTTTCTTCGGTGGCGAGTAGTTTGAAATGAATACGGGGGCGATGGATGATTTCGGTAGTTAGGTCTAGTTGTTTACCGAGTCTCTGAAGGATTTCCAATTCCTGTTTATCAGATAAAATCCCGCGGAGGCTCACTTCCTCATCAATCATTTTGAGAAGAGATTTGAACTTCATGGCTGGTATTTGGGGGACGCCTATCAATATGAGATGTTTTGCGCTTTTGACTAGCATGGAATATTCGGTGTTAAGTGTCGTGGAAGCGAGATAAATTGGAAATTTGATTTGCTTTTCTTCAGCGACAGAGAGTAAATCGATGAAAAATGGAAAAACACGCCGTTGAAGGAAAGGGTAAAATTCCCAAAGGAGCATCAAGATAACAGAACCGATTATTAGGAAGAGCGCAACGGCAGGAAACATCTCAGCTCCAAGCTCCCCAGAACTGGAAATTCGACCCTCTTTTGCTAATACGTTCTTATTTTATCTTTTGGAAGGTTATCGGATGCTTTAGACAATTAATTGAATGTTTATAGTTTATGCATTTTTTCTAGGATAAACTAGCTGTAAAGATGAAAAAGCCATTAAAAATGTGGTTATTCTTGTCTCAGATATGAGTGGGCAGACCAGCTGAGCAGGATAACTACAAGACAAATTGTGTACGGAGTGACAAAAAGCGAGCTCAGCAACATAAGCGGGACACCACCTGGAAGAAAACCCAGTTGGAAAATGAGAACGGGAATAATTGCCATCCAAGAGATGACAGGAAAGGCTATCATAAGAGCAACAGGTGTTTCATTCTTAGCCCGCGAGGCGTATGGATAACGGCTACCCAAACCCACACCAATTGCTGTTGCAATAAGAATTGCATGCGGGAGGATGGCTAGTCCCACCGTGAGTAAATTCAGGCTTCCCAAGATAACAGCGAAATATATTGCAAAGGGAATTGCTAGACAAATAGGCGTAATGAGCAATTGGATGTATTTAATGAAGGTAAGCCGCAGTGGGGCTACAGGAGCTAATCGAACAAGATAGACTGAGCCGTATTCGCCTTGGAAGGGATCAGAAGATGTGATAGCTAGTAAGGGGATGATAACCACTAGGAGAATGGCGTACAGGGTTTCCATAAGCGGGATGAACTCAGGAGGAATGGGGAGAATAGAACCAAAAGTAGGAGCAAAATTGATAAAAAGTAAGGCGAAAACAAAATTGGCGACCAGACCAAAAATGTAGAAAGCTTTTCCGGGTTTACGTAACCCAGTGAGAATATCCTTCTTGAAAAGCGCTTGGAGCGGTGTTTTAGCCGAGGTGAATTTAACGGGAAGCCGACTGAGGGCCCCAATCGCGGTACCCTTCCGTCGCGCGATAACTGCGATTTCCTCATACATATCAATAGTAATCCGATCTGTAAGCCACCTTGTGAGTATTAAGATAAGAACGAATGCAATAAAAAGTCCAAGAAGAGCCCAAGGAAGCGCTGGAAAAAATAGGACAGAAAATGCGCCATCGGAACCAGGTGGAGCCCCACTAAACACAATAGCTACTAGCATGTACGCCAGATTGTACATTGCCGAGGGAACAAGAACCCCGTTGATAAGCCATACTGGAGTTAGCAGAAGAATCGTACCAACCATTAAAACTACAAAGAATATTATTCGGAAAATCCTGCGATGAGGACGGGGTTGGGAGACAAATTTCCGAATAGCATAGAGACCATGTGTTGCAATTACCCCTATTTCGGCGAGAAGGAAAATCATAACGACGAAAAGGGCGAACATCCCGAGGGTTAACCTGAAATTTTGCCCAAAATACCAGAGGATGGGTTGAAATGCGAAGCCTATATAGACGAAGAGCATTAGTCGTCGTGGAATTGACCGCAGGTATTTTGCTGTGAAAAAGACATGACCCGGCATTGGGGTGGAGAATAGGTGATCAACATCCGCGGGTTCTGATTCGGATCCTAGGGGGACGCCCATAACAGCCTTTACGATTTGTTGAGCAATCACAAGAGACAGAAGGGCGTAAACAATCCAGACAGTGTTAACCCCAATCATCCCACTATTAATTATGATCCAGTAGAGAGAACCACGGAGCTGAACAGGAAGCGTAAACACGAATATCCACAGTAACCAAATGACGAGGGCGATGACGGTCACCGAGATTACTTGGACGGTGATGAAAATGGGTTGGCGTATTGATTTACGGAGGTAATTTCTTGTCCGTAGAAATTCCCACCGAGTCACGGCGATTGTGCCAACCGTTCCCAGAGTTATTACCTCCCACGCAGAGTCTGAATATAGTAGTCTTCTAAAGCCACGCCGCCCCCAACTTCAGCACGCAGTTTTTGGACGGTACCTGAAGCAACCTTTACACCACCAGAGAGAATAGTAAATTCGTCACTCACTTCCTCTGCAACGCTTAGAATATGTGTCGAAAGTAAAATCGTAGAACCATTTTGGGCTAACTCACGGATTACCTGTTTGAGGACATACCCTCCTTCAGGATCAAGCCCATAAAGTGGTTCATCCATTAGCA
>JABXGX010000047.1 GCA_016550405.1 archaeon
TGAATCCAGTTGCCAAAATAACACTCCCTACTTGGATGTTGACGGTCTCATCCTTCATATCATAGTTAATAGCGTCAGCCGGACAGACCTTCTCACAAACTCCACATTTGCCATCGGTGATCTTCTTGCAGTGCTCCGCATCAATGGTTACCTTGCGGGGCACACTTTGAGAAAAGGGCATATAGATAGCACGACGCTTAGCAACATTCCAAGCCCAGGCATCATCCACTCTGGTGGGGCATTTTTCTGTACACTGCATACAGCCGGTACACTTGTCCCAATCCACATAGGTTGCCTTCTTATTCAACGTAAGAATCCAGTCCTTATCCGTATGCTTCGCCCCAACAAGCTCTGTATACGGATACAACTCGATATTCGGGTGAGTCGCAGTTTCTGCCATCTTTGGGCCTAAAATACAAATTGAACAGTCCAAAGTGGGATAGGTTTTATTTAGGACAGCCATGTGTCCGCCGATGGTGGGTTCTTTTTCTACTAAATGGACTTTAATGCCGCGATTGGCAAGATCGATGGCGGCTTGGATGCCTGCAATGCCTGCTCCAAGAACGGCGACTTCTTGCGTGACTGGAAAGGTTTTGGTGACAATTGGGCTTTGGGCAGCGATACGGAAGACAGCGGCGCGGATGAGGCGTTTGGCTTTGGCAGTGGCACCTTTAGGGTTGTTTTGATGGACCCATGCGCAGTGTTCGCGGATGTTGGCAAAGGTGATTTGTCCGTGGGTTAAGCCGGCTTCCTCGGCGGCATGATAAAAGCGGGGACCAAAGAGGTGGGGGCTGCAGGCTGCTATGACGAGGCGATCAAGTTTCTTTTCGGTGAGGGTTTGTATGAGGACTTGGAGAGGTTCATGCTGACACCAGTCGCTTCGGGTTTCGACATGTTTAACGTTAGGGAGGGTTTCTGAAAAGGTGGTAAGGGCTTCGAAGTTGAGGGTGTTACTAATGGTGTCACCGCAGTTACAGAGAAGGACGCCAATTTTCATAATGTGGCACCTGAAATCGGAAGGATAAGGTAGCGGTTGTTGAAGCCACATATATACTCATCACTCATACGATAGTTTATTCAACGGTAGGTCAGCATGGGTAGAGTGTATGATAGAAATCGAGCGGTTTGATGAGACAGTGACATGTATCAAGACTGCTTCGCCATTGGGTGGACAGGCGATTATGTGGGTATATGCCTACCAAGTGGGGGAAATAGTGATTGATGCGGGTTGTTGGAATGCCGTTGAAGAATTACGAAGTTTTGCCCAACAGCACCCCGTGAAATGCGTGTTCGTGACGCATTATCATGAAGACCATTATGGAGGAAGTGCAGCGTTTCTTCCAAAGGCAGAGATATTTGCAGGACCAGTGACGCTAAAGTCGTTACACGAACCCTATTCTTTACCTGAATTTTTTCAGTTTGTATGGGGGCTTCCTAAGCCTGTTGTCGAAGCACAAGAATTCAGAGACCCGTTGCTTGTTGTAGGTGATTTGACCTTTGAGGTCGTGGATTTGTCGGGGCATTGTGAAGAGATGATTGGCTTTTGGGAACCAAATCAAAGATGGTTTTTCTCATCAGATGCGGTTCCGCTTCCTTCCCGGAAACAGATGGCGATGCCTGAAGAGAATATTCCTATGATGATTCAGCGTATGCATGAAATCCAAGATAAGGATCCAGATGTGCTTTTTGACGGGCACCGAGGACCAGTCGTGCATCCACAGGAGCATATCGCGATGCGCATTAGATTTCTCTCTGACTTGCAGAGCCAAGTCCAAGAGTTGAGAGCAGAGGGAAAAAGCATTTCTGAAATCAAGGATGTGCTCGGGTTTCCGGAACCTTGGTATCTTCCTAATACAGAGGGTCGATTTAGTGTGGAGCACTTAATTCGGTCACTTGCCGAAGACCGTGTGAGCTAGATTGTTTTTTCTACAACAAAGCGGTTTCTTTAGCGGAGCGATGAAAAGGTTTTATACCGTTCATTGAGCGGGTTTTGAGTAAGGGGTTTGAAGCCAGCCAGAAGCTATGTGCCAAGCATTTGACACTTCGGTCTACCTGATGCCCTCGTCGTATGAGGTCCTGCCAATGCCATTGCCTACGCGTCCTGATTCTTCGACAACAGATACAACGAAACGTGGTTCTCAAGATCGTTTTCGACGCCTTGTTGATTCCACTGGAGCGTTAGTGGTTGGTGTTGATCTACAAGGCAAAATTACTTTGTTTAACCGACGATGCGAGGAGGTCACTGGATATTCAGAAGCTGAGGTTCTGGGAAAAGACATCGTTGAATTATTCATCCCCGAGGATGAACGCCCTGAGTTATTGAAGCGTTTACAGAACCTAGTTCTGGGGAAAATGCCATCTTATTCGCCGCAAGTGCACTGGATTACTAAATCTGGTAAGAAACGCTTGATGCGGTGGAATAATACCTTTGTCCTTGACGAAAACGGGAACGTTGAGGAGATTTACGGTATCGGCATCGATATTACTACAGAGAAGGAAATGGAATCCGCCCTAGAGCAGGCTGAGGCTAAGTACTATAATCTGATTGACAAATCGCTTGAAGGATTTGTTATCATTGCGGGAAAACCTCCGAAAATTGTGTTCTCAAACCCTGTGGCCTCTGCAATTTCGGGATACTCCTCAGAGGAATTGCTTTCCTTATCCCCATCCGAATTTGCGGCGCTTTTTCTTCCCGAGGACCAAGGGAATATCATCGAAGGAATTCAACGAGTTTTGGATGACGCTGAACCTGTCCAGCGTGAATTCCGAATCCTTCGGAAGGATGGCAGCATTTCGTGGATTCGTGCTTTTGGTTCCCGAATCGATTATGAGGGAGAGCCGGCACTCCAGCTTGCCTTTATCAATATTACCGAATGGAAAGAAGTACAACTTGCTTTAGAAGAATCAGAAGCAGAGTACCGAAGCCTGTTCGATAGTGTTCCTGTGGGTATTTTCCGAACCACCCCAGAAGGGGAGATTCTTGATGCTAATCCCGCTTTAGTTGAAATGTTGGGTTTTCAGGAAAAGAATGAGCTACTGAAACATAAAGCCTCAGAGTTTTACCTTCACGCAGGGGATCGAAAACTTTGGGAGAATCATATTAAAAAGGAGGAAATCGTGCGGGGCTTTGAAGTTGAGTTCAAACGGAAAGATGAGGAAATCATCTGGATCGAGTTGAATGCGCGGGTAATACGGGATGCAAATGGTGACGTTTACTGTTATGAGGGAACCTTAGAGGATATCACGGAACGGAAGAACGCAGTAATCAAGTTACAGTCTGCCCACCAGCGAGCAGAATTCCTTGTTGACCTCATGGCCCATGATTTGAATAATATTAACCAAGGCATCATGCTAACACTTGAGATGATTGAAAGTGATGAAAACCTGCCGGTACATATCCGAGAGGGACTCCAAGCATCTCTCGATCAGGTAGAGCGCAGTGCTGAACTCATCTCGAACGTGAAGCGATTGCAATCTCTCGAGTCTGAACCCCGCCGATTATCTAACCGGGATCTTTCACCACCTTTTCACGCGGCAGTGCGTGCAGTGGAAAGAGCCTTTCCTAACAAACAACTCTTTCTTTCCACGAATATCCAAGAGAGCCAATATTATGTGTACGGTGATGGTTTCCTTACGGAGCTCTTTTTCAATGTTCTTCATAATGCCGTGAAAATGGACCGACACCCTCTGGTCAAAATTGAAGTTCAAGCCAGTTACAATGTTGAAGGAGCCGTAAAAGTTGAGATACAAGATCATGGTCCAGGAGTGCCCGATTCGGAGAAGAATCGGATATTCAACCGGTATCCTAATGGTATGGAAGGGGTTCGTGGTTCGGGAATTGGCTTAACTCTTGTTCAGCGAATTCTACAACGTTATGGGGGACAAATCTGGGTTGAAGATCGGGTCACTGGCGACCATTCACAGGGGGCGAACTTCGTCCTACTTATACCGAAGGGGGAACGATAATGGTTTCAATTTTTATTGTTGACGATGATGAAAATCTTCATCGAGTCTATCGTTCCTTCTTTTCGATGAAAGGGTTTGATGTGGTAGGGAGTGCCTTTGATGGAGATGAGGCGGTAAAACTATTCGAAGCTTTGAATCCTCGACCTGATGTATTACTCATGGATTACCGGATGCCCATTAAAGATGGCGTCTCAGCAACTCGAGAAATCCGAAGCTTGGATCCTACTACAAAGATTATTTTTTTGAGTGCAGATGAAACCGCCCGAGAGCAAGCCATGAAGGCAGGAGCGATTTCATTCCTCATTAAACCTGTGCGGTTTGCCCAGCTACTTCACACCATTACTCAGGTTTTGGACAATCACTAAGCATTTTTGTGTGCGAGCCTTTTCCGAATGAGGATAAGCCGTAAACAGGTTGATTCATTTTCCAGACAGAACCTTCTTTGCATCTTTGAGGAAATTAAGAGGAAGCCCTCAGTTTTTCTTCGTAATGAAATGATTAAGTTAAATTAAAAACTAAATTCGATTTAAGTTCGAACTTCCAGTATCAAGATAGAAGTTTAATATCAATTTGTTGACTCATAAATAGGCTGGGGTAGAGATTCGTGAACGGTTCAAAAGACTGGGTGTTCATTGCAGTTATTCTTGTGTTTTTAGGTTATTTTCTGCCCATGTGTTATATCACAGTACCAACACTTACTATACATTGGATAGATTCTCTTCTCATTGCTTTCTTAGCAACTCCAAGCATTGGAACACCCAGTTTTGTTTGGTGGTTAATTCCCATTCCTCTTGTTTTCGCAATCATTGGCTGGGCTGGTTTCTCCTATCGATCTCGTCTTGCCTTTCTTAGAATTGGCTTTTACCCCACGAGTTGTCTTGTGATTCTCCTTCTGATAATTTCAGTATATCTAGCATTGATGTCCACCATTGATCTCTTCATTCCCGTTAACGCAATCGCTTTTACTTTCGCAGCCCTTGCTGCACATCAAGCTAAAAATCGACGCTCTCCTCTGTTAGAAGAGAAGAAGGATAATCAAGAAGCTTCTCAGTAAAGAGCTTCTTTTCCTTTCGATGTACTTAGTGTATTCTACATGTGGTTAGTTATCGTTGGATGCGTGCTTTTTGTAATCGGAAATTATACTGGCGGGATTATAATTTGGAAGAAGAAAAAATTGTATATACGTTAAGGCTATACCATCGCCTAATTACTCAGTTTCAGTGACCTTTTATGATAATTCCCAAACAGATGCCAGTCGAGAAGATATTAAAGACCATTGAGGGGGTCGAGAATATACTAATTGTTGGCTGCGATGGATGCTCAGGAATCTACATGGTTGGTGGCGAAAAACAGGCAGAAATGTTAGCTAAACTGATTCGGATGCACCGCCAACTCAATAACGAACCTGGTGAAGTAAACTATACCATCGTGTTACGTCAATGCGATCGACAATTGGTCGCCACTACCCTTCGACCTCAATTAGAAAACGTTGATGCCATGATCTCCCTCGCCTGTGGTGTCGGTCCCCAGACCCTCATCGACGTCTTTCCAGACATGAAAGTCTTTACCGCTGTTGACACGTACGGCATGGGTGGCAAAGACCGAGAGTTGGGTCATTTCTTCGAATATTGCAGTGGATGTGGTGACTGTTTACTGAATGAAACAGGTGGCATTTGCCCCATGACCCGGTGCCCCAAAGCTTTGGTGAATGGGCCATGCGGTGGCATGTTAGAAGGCAAGTGCGAAGTTGGAGACTACAAGAACGATTGCGCGTGGTATCTCATTTACACACGCCTAGAAAAACTAGGTCGGTTAGACTTGTTCCGAAAATACCGTGAACCCCGGGATTGGCGAGTTGCCCAATCACCACGCAAACTAGAGATTTAGGTGACGGTGAATAACAATGGCCAAACGTGAAGCTTACAGCAAACTCATGGAAGAAATTAACACCGGTAAATTCGTTTACACCGGCGAACTTGAACCCGAAAAAATCGGTGACATGGAAGAAGTCATTGAAGGCGCAAAAAAACTTGTAGGACATGTCGTCGCAGCCAATGTAACCGATATTCCCCAAAGCTTTGCTTACATGAACTCTCTGGGTCCTTCTTACATGATTCAGGAAAAAGCCGGCCTTGAAGCGGTCTGCCAAATGACCTGCCGGGACCGCAATCGCCTTGCTATTTTTGCCGACCTCCTTGCCGCAGGTGCACTTGGAATTGTGAACATTCTTGCTTTGACTGGTGATCATCCTAGCCTTGGAGACCAGCCTGAAGCCAAACCTGTCTTTGATTTAGACTCAGCAAGTTTGACTGCTCTTATTCGGAAGATTACCGACGAAGGTGTCGACCTCAATGGACATGAAATCCATAACCCCCCAAAATTCCACGTAGGTGTTGCCATTAACCCTGGTGCTGTTCCACTAGAACCTGAAATCCTCAAACTCGAACGCAAAGAGTCGGTAGGTGCGGAATTCGCTCAAACCCAAGTTGTCTTCGAAATTGAAAAAGCGAAGGAATTTATGGACGCCATTAAACACGTTAAAGTTCCCACCCTAGTTGGCATCTTTCCTCTAAAGAGCTATAAGATAGGTAAGTGGATGGATGATTTCGTCCCCGGTGTAACAATTCCACCCGATCTTCTTCAGCAATTAAAGGAATTAGGATCAATCGAAGACAAGCCGAAGCGTAA
>JABXGX010000289.1 GCA_016550405.1 archaeon
CAAGAATACCTGGGAAGCTATCAACGACACTCATGGTACTAACTATATCCGAACTAATCTTACATCCTACACGGACCTTGCCGCCGAACTACCGAACCATGACATTCTACTCATCCCTGAACAAGAGAACATCTCACCAAGTAATGTCACGGCTATAGCCGCAGCATGGCAAGCGCCACTTAACACATTTTTTGCGGCCGGTGGAATCGTCATCCTAATGGACTTTGCGGGATTTGCTTATGGATCAACCGCCCAGATTCTCAATGAAACTAATCACTTCTCCTTTAGCGGTGCTTATGATGAAACGGGAAATCTAATCATTGTCAACCAGGGTTCTCATCCTCTTGCTGATGGAATTACATCGTTCACTGGGCCTGATGGCTCTGTAAGTTATATCACGTCTGAAAGCACACTCGTCGCTTCAGGCGATTTATCAGGTTATGGGATTCTGTTTCACAAACCCATAGGCGTAGGTCATTTGGTCGTGATGGGATTCGATTTCTATCAGCGTGATCCCGAATCTGACGAAATCCTTGAGAATGCCATCCGGTTATATCAACCACCTTCTGCTCCAGTCCTTACTGATCCTGGTGCAACTATCTCAGGCTTTCAAGTTCCCTTGAATTGGACGGCTGCAACCGACACTGACGGAGTCATTAGTGAATACGAAGTTCAAGCTAGTGCCGACGCAGGCTTTGCCATCATTGGTCAAAGTGCCACTGTCACAGGCCTGAATCACTCATTCACTTTCCTCAGCAATGACACATATTACTTCCGCGTCCGAGCTATCGACAACAACACCCTAGCAGGACCCTGGAGTAACGTCGTCAGCACATACATCGAATTACCTCCCATTACCCTACCACCTGGTATTCCCGGATTTCCTATCGAAGCAATCGTTTTGGGATTACTCCTTTCGCTAGGAGCAATCTTCGTGTTACGCCGACGGAAACAAGAACAGGTATCCTCCTAAGAGAATACCTTCCCTCCCCTTTTTTCAAGCTCTTGCCCAATCTCAGGTTAAATCACTATTAGTGAGACGACTCACGAGGGCTTTGAAATCCCCTGCGAATTAAATCTTCGCCACACAGGCATTACTCAACCGATTACATTTCGAATCCTGTTTTTCCTGTTCCCCATTTATCAAGAGCAACTTTTAGCTCAGGATGGCCTTCTGCATACTCTTTCAAAGAGATGCCTTGGACCGTGGCATCGATGGCTTGCCGAAATGCCCTGGCACCCGCTGAGGGCCCACCATGTTCAGCTGGATATGCATGGATACCTCCACCAGTTCCAATCATAATTTCTAACCCAAGGTCTTCCACCACCATAGGAACATGCCCTGGAGTGATACCGCCACTTGGCATTGGCATTGTTGGTTTAATGTGGTGAAGTGGATAATTCATAGCGCGGGACATCTCTAAATACCGTTGTTTGAGTAAGGGTGCTTTCCCATAAGGCGCAGGAAAGACTTCGATATCGATACCGGCCAGTCGGGGTAATTTTCCGATAACAAGCTGTGTAGACAACCCACTTATGGGGGAGTAGCTCATTGCCCCAGCAATATCCATATGCCCTAATACTGGAACGTTGATGCTGGGGTCATCAGTGACTTGGCGCACGGCACTATAACCCACAGCCAGATAATTTATCATAAGAGCATTAGCTCCATGTTCTAGAGCGGCCTCAGCATTTTCCATTAACTTGGGAATTCGGTCTGTGATATTGATGGTATAGAGAGTCTTTTCGCCTTTCTCTGAATTCGCTTTGTCAATGGCATCCATATACAGTGGAAGTCGTTCGGTGATACGGTTGAAGACAGGATCGGCGATTAGTTCATCATCCTTAATTATGTCTGCACCACCCCGTGCGGCTTCATACAGCAGTTTTGCTCCCACCTTTGGAGGATATCCGGTACAGGGTTTAATCATGTTATTGAGTAAGGGGCGACCTTTCACACCCAGTATCTTGAACACGCCTTTTGTCCCATACTTAGGTCCCTGAAAGCCCTTCAACCAGCTTTTAGGAAAGCGGAGATCTAAGACCTTGACCCGTCCACCCATGCTAATATTTCCCACTACGGTGGAAAGAAGCATTGGGATTTGCTGTCCGAAATTTATCCATGGAAATGCGACCTGGACCACATAATGTCGGTGCGTGACATCTTTTGGCTGACTGTATTCAGGATAAGGGCCCTCGTAAATTCCGATGACCTTTGCCACGTGTTTTTTTCGCATCTGAGGAGTTTCACCAGGCACAAGCACCCAGGTACCCGTACTCTGTTCTACAGCAGCCATTTCACAGATATCCTTAATTGGCAATCCTATAGGAGCACCAAAATAGTAGGTGCCAATGACATATTTCTCGGGATCGATTTCATCAGGTAAGGCGTTTGGTTGACTTTCTATTGGAAGTTCTTGTGGCGGCATATACATCTTACACCTCAAACACTATGTCAGTTCAAGAAGGCACATAGGGACTATTTAGTCTTATTCATCAGATAGTTTATTCTGAACCAATGAAGAAAAAACAATGATTAAAATAATTAGTAATATGATTAAACAAATAATAACCTACTTGTAATTTTTCAGTGCCTACACCACTCTTTTTATGCTAGTTGTGCCTTCTAATGCCAGAGAAAGGTTTCACAGACTAGCACCAGTGGGACAATTGCACCATAAGAACCTAAGTTCGACTGTTGCCAGTTTGTTGAAACTTAAGGAGAAAAGAATATGAATAGAACTAAGAATATCGCGCTTGCGATTTTGTTAACATTCATTATCTCTTCATCATTTTCACTCACGCTGTTCACGGCACCAAGGAGTTCAGCAACAGATTCGTATTACGACTTTTCAGAAGCTCCAGAAATTCCATTACCCTCACCGGAACCTGCACATCGCATTCTACCACTATCTATTCTTGTATATACAGAGTATGTTGATGATGCCCCAGGTGGCGAATACGAACACACTATGACTGCAATTGATAACTACTATGGTACTGATTACTACGCAACAAACCTAACAGATTATACGAACCTTGATTCGCATTTACCTGGACAAGATGTTTTTTTGATTCCAGAACAAGAGCTAGTGAACGATCAGCCAACGATGAAAGCAGTCGGACAAGCGTGGGCTAGCATTCTTCCTGGGTTCATCGACAATGGCGGGGTAATAATTCTCATGTCATATGGATCGTATGGAGGAACAGGCACTACTAGCTATATCTATAACGAAACTGGGCTGATGGAGATCTATGGATTTACTCCTGTCGCCTTCACAACAATTAATCTTGTAAATGCCAGTGATGCATTAGCACGTGATGTATCATCTTCTTGGACTGCGCCAAATGGTGCGATTAGCTTTGACTCTCCAGAACTGACTTCTGTGGTGGAAGATGGATCAGAACCGGTTGTAATTCACAAAATTATGGGCCAAGGTCACATAGTTCTACTAGGCTTTGATCTCTTTGTAAATGAACCAAATTGTGATACAATCCTTGCCAATGCAATTCGATTGCATCGCCATGTTATCTTCGACAATTCACATGGACAATATGAAGACATTTTCGGCGCTTATAGCACATTTGTTTCCGACCTAACTAGTGACAATTTCGCTGTCTCAACGATCAATTACTTTGACACAAATGCTATTATGGCGGCAGAAGTATTCGTTGTACCCTATTGCACTACCTACTTCACTGGTCCCGAAAAAGCCTTCCTTGAAAACTACGTGCTACAGGGTGGCGGATTGTTCCTCCTTGCAGATTGGGGACCTTATGGTGAAGCTGTTGGCGATTTAGCTTAACTCTTTGGCTATAGTTTTGATAACAGTTATACTATCATTAGTGATACCGATGACAACGAGGCCCCCGCCAATGATCCTAATCAGCCATACTATAGCAGCACGAACATTCGTAACCATTCCTTGACCATTGATGTCACTACAATTCAGATGTTTTATGGCACAGCCATTCTTACTCTCCCAGCAAATGCATATAGTGTCATAAACACCGATACAGACGGCACAGCGCAGTGGGTCAATGGAACAGCTGCTGGTGGCTTATCCGTGTATGCTGCATCAACATTTGGAATGGGACGCGTTGTGGTTTCAGGGGATTGTAATTTCCTAGAAGATGACGCCGACTACGACGCCGATGGTACAATGGACTACAATGAACATTCACATGAAGACTTGCTGCCTAATACGGTTCGCTGGCTTTCTGCAGCTGGCCTTGTAGAACGTAAGGTACTCTTTGATTCCTCTCACAATCCATACCTCTCATTTAGTAGCTACACACTCTTTGCGAAGTATCTGACTTCAAATGGATATACTGTACAGTGGATGACAACCTTTTATCCCGACTTAATGAGATATGCCCATGTTCTTGTCGTTCCAGCAGGAAGCACAGCGTATTCACCAGCTGAAAACGTGACTATCCGAGATTTTGTGGATAACGGTGGAGGTATTATGCTTGTTGCCGACTGGACCTATTTCGGTGATAGTATCCTGCCGATCGCACAATGGTTTGGGATGAGTCACAATTCAACGCACGCTTATCTTTCAGATTCCGATGACGGAATTGGCATTGGTTTCTCCGGTATCACCTATGAAGGAGCCAACATTCTTCCACACCCGATCACCAATGGTGTTAATCGAATCTACGTCGATCGAGGAACTGGATTAATCAACCTCGGGGGTGGTACCACACTTGTACGAACGGACAATGATGGCACCTCTGAATGGTTCAATGGCACAGACTATGTTGGACCAGCTGGTAACGTTCCCGTGTTTGCTGCTAATACCTTCGGGCTTGGACATATTGTGTATCTCACTGATCTCAACTTTCTCGACACATTCACCTATATTGCTGAGGATAATAATCTCTTCTTAGTAAACGCCTTTGAATGGCTCTCCCAGAACCAGGCACCCATCGTTTCCTTGACCTATCCTAACGGCGGCGAAGTCGTCAATAATACCATTACTATTTCGTGGACTGCCTTCGATCCAAACCATGATCCTATTGTCGGCTACGATTTGCTTTATAGCAACGATAGTGGGAGCTCTTGGTATCCAATAGTCACAGGTATTATGGGTACTAGCTTCGTTTGGAATACCACCGTCGTTCCTAATGGTGACAACTATCTCATTCGGATCGCAGCTTTCGACTATGAACTCGTCGGCATCGATGACTCCGATGCGGTGTTTTCCATCGACAACCCCTTACCTCCACCCCCATTACCTCCTCTACCCTGGTGGTGGTGGATCGTTGTCCTGATTGTCGCCATCATCATCGTAATTGTGATTCTCGTCTATCTATTCATACGACGTCGTGGTGCAAAAGCAGATTAACTAATGTGGAGGCATAGCCTCCACCCCTCTCCTTTATTTTTGTAAGATTCGTTGCATTCGGAAGAGTCTATGGTGAAGCTTGTAATGCCGGGTTTCACAAAGCTGTGCCAATTGCTCATTTTCATGATAGGTTATTCGGAGGAATTCTGAGGGGGGAACACAAAGTGGTTGAAAGCCGAAAACAAAGTCGTCAAATCCTAGAATCGTGTTTAATTCAAAAGGAAAACAGCCTGGAAAGCTGGGTGTAAATCGAGCAGCACCAACGATATTATCTGATACATCTCTGAGAATATAGATGGGCTGTTCTTTTTTATGATACCGACGAATTGCCCCAATTGGTAGGGCTTTTGGGAAGAGGTCAGCAATTCGGGAAAATTCTTCGGGTTGAGCTAACTGTAACGAAAAGGAACCTTTAGCAGTAAGGGAATCAAAAGGTACAAAATAATGCAAGGTTTGACCGATTACTTGGAACCCAAATTTCTTGTAGAGCCCTTGGGCGTGTAGGTTATCGACTTGAGTATAAAGTTGAACCTCTTGGATTTTTTCCTGTTGTAGAAACCAGTTTAGGGCAAACTCCATGAGATAAGAGCCTATACCTTGACTCTGCATGGATTTTTTTACCCCAATTCGTCCAAGATGACCAATCTCATCGGAAAATTGACCTAATATTAGATATCCGATTTGACCCCCCGTTTTTGTTTCTAGCGCGAAGAAGCCAGGCATCTGCACTCGTTGTAAGAAAAACTCCTCACTGAGCTGGTCATTGACATCAAAGATTTTGGCATCAATTTGCTGAAAAGTGGTCAGGTCATCATTTCGCATTGGTCGAATCGTTAGTTCTGGTGACAATTTAAACCCGCAGATGGATAGGTTATTTTCTGCCATATTTGTGTCGGATTGCTGCTTGCGCAGCTGCTAATCGGGCGATTGGCACCCGGAAGGGCGATGCACTCACATAATTAAGACCGACAATATGAGAGAATTCGATTGAGTTAGGTTCACCAAAGTGTTCGCCACACCCGCCAATTTCAAGGTTTGGATTCGCAGCACGTCCCTTTTCGATAGCGATTTTCATAAGCGCACCGACACCGTCACGGTCAAGAACCTCAAAGGGATTGCGTGGTAGGATTCCCTTGGCCACATAGTGTCGAAGGAATTTCCCTTCTGCATCATCTCGTGAAACACCGTATGTCATTTGGGTTAGGTCATTGGTGCCAAAGGAGAAGAAATCAGCATATTTGGCAACAACGTCGGCAGTGAGGGCTGCACGAGGTGTTTCGATCATAAGTCCGAATTTATATTTTAGTGGACAGTTCTTTTCCTTCATCACGTCTTTCGCGACTTTCTCCAGTTTTTCGCGTTCAAATATCAGTTCGTTAACATGACTGACGAGTGGAATCATTACTTCAGGAAATACTTTGATGCCTGCTTTGCTGACATTACAAGCTGCTTCGAAGATGGCTCTTACCTGCATTTCTGTGAGCCCGGGGTAGGAGAGTCCTGCTCGACAACCACGTAACCCCATCATGGGATTGACTTCCCACATGCTTTCAACGACGTCTCTTAGTTTTTCGGTTTCTTTGAGTTTCTTCTTCAAGCGTTTTTCTTTCGTTGCGGTTTGGGTTTTTTGCAGTTCAA
>JABXGX010000290.1 GCA_016550405.1 archaeon
AAAATTCTTCAAAGTGCTCTTTATAAAATGGGGGATTCCACCAGCCGTCAAATGTAGGTTGAGGACCGTGAAAGGCATAGTAATTATTGGCATCGCCATGACCATAATAATACACTAGAGTATTTCCTGCGGCAATACTTGATTTTATACCTGGAATGTCATCATCAGTGAACTCATTTCGAGTAATACCCAAATCACCAAGATATTCGTTGATATAATTCATCGTATCAACATGCTCAAAACTATCCCCTGCAAGTGAGGTTATTGTTCGATAGAAGTTAGGATCAGTAGGTGGGTGTTTTTCATAGTCTTGAATTTTACTCATTATATTGGTGACATCTGCGACGGTGTCCACAGACAAACGACCATAATGAATATCAGGAATGTAATCTGGTCCATCAACTGTAAAGTATGGCAAATCTGTTGCTATGCCTCCTAGATGCATCTCATGCCACATTCCATAATGAGGTGGAATGTGATCAGAGTCGCCTACGAATAGCACATAGGCTGGTGCTGGACTCCAATTTTCATAAGCGAATTTAATATACTCAGTTAGGTCATCAACCTTTTCTTGATAAGTATCACTTGCAGGCTCGTATATATCATCTTCAACAGTAACGATTCTTGTAAAGAATCCTTTTTGTCGTTTCCACTCTGCTAATTCTAAAACAGCACTCTTGAAAGCGTTTGTTGTGATTATGAGATAATCGGCACTATTGGATGATTGCATAGGTTCATTTTTTTGGAGAGGCGTTGGAACTGACGGAATAGAGATTGTTTGATAATTCAATAATGTGTGTTCCAAAAGAGATTCAAAGTCGGGTGAAACTAGGCGGGTATCTATTGGAGCTAATGGCGTATTCTGAAAGCTAAGTTCGATGTTAATTTGAGATATTATTCTACAACTATTGGTAGCACCATTGAATTGGACAGGAAGGATATTAAGCGCTACAACACGGTGACCACGAATAACTATCGGATTCGAATGGTGGCTTCCTGAAAGATAGGCAACCCTTGAAGGAAACCATTGACTTATCCCAGGGAAATAGGTTGTACTATTTTGTTGGAATGGAGGATTAACGAAATTGGGATGGTCAAATATCGGTCCTTGGTGGGGTCTAACAACTAGGTTAGTATAAATGGCTTCTTCGGAAGTAATCTTGGTTATTTGAATATCGGCTCCAAGTGGAACCTCGATTAAACGGGTTATTATAGGTACCTCTGGGTTTCCCATTTCAGTTAAGAACCCGCTAAAGGGGATCCGAAGTTCGTTAAATGGTAGCGGTGGTTTTCCCACATTGACTGGGAATTCCCATAATCCTGGGATGAGTGACTTAATCTGAAGCTTTGCTGGTTGGGCTATTGTAACAAATGCCTGCGGCGGAGAATCAGCAGCAAATCCACTCAGGAGAGGAATCCAGCTGCTATTGCTGGGTAACTTCTCTTGCTTACTATTCTCTGATTCAGTTGGTTTTAATTCTAAAATTTGAGGTTTGTGAAGGGCAATTGGACCCTGAGAAGGCAAAGGAATAATTCTTGGGCAAAAACCTACTTGTAATAGAATCATCACTATAAAACAAACCACGATGATTACTCCTCTTTCTTGACGACCAATCACCGAAAACCCTCCTTTGGTATCTTGTTTCTCTAATTATAAATATCTCTGTGGTTGACATCTCAAGATAGGAATTATAGAAGATAGGTTCTAAAAAATAAGGGGTCGGAGGGCATTTGTCTGGCAAACCCCTCCTTAGGATTTGCGTCATCTTTTAGTTCGGAATTGCTAGGTCGATTTTGGTGGTTTAAACCACGTGATTATGAGAAATATTAGGATGATAATCAGCATTACTAGGATGAAAATTTCACCCCAACTTGTCCATGCAACTGGGGGTGGCTGCCAAGGTGTCCACGTTGACATGAAAATCCCTCTTCTTAACCTATTGCTTCAAACTGCTTAAAAGGTTTAACACAACAGACTTTGTAACAAACTGGTAGTGATTGGTTAAATTTTCAATAGAAACAGAAATTTTTTTGCTTAATCTTGAATTCATGTATTCAAAATTCCCAGTTTATCATCTGATTTCTTCTTATTTTTGAACTATTTAGCTCCCATCGATTCATAGCACACAGATTCCCATTTTCATTTGCTCTGGGATTCATATTAGGGATCCTGGCGAAACACAATTGGAGGGATTTTAAATGGCCAAATCCGAACACAAACGAAAGAAACTAGCAGAAATGTCGGCAACGGAGCGTGCTGTGGCAGGCTGCCGCAACCCACATCCTGTGGCTAAGCCCCGGACTCGATATGCAGTGATGTTGGTCCTCAGTCGACGTTAGTCTGTGAGGAATTTTCATGGTGGAGAAACGATCACCAGAAATCCCTTACAGCCATATCAATTGGGCCTACTAAACTCCACTCGCCACTTTACCCGTTGCTGGGCGATTGGTGCTGGTGCGATTCAGTAATGGGCTGTTTAATCCACTGGCTCATGTGGTCAGGAGCTCCTGTAGGCCCGATTATTCCCATCTTATTCTCTTTAGGAGTTAATTCCTGATTTTTGCACCACTCAGTGCAAAAGTTGGCAGAGTCTCAGTTATTTTGTCGGATTTTTGCACTCAGAAGCTCCCATCGAATAATATGCAATTTTGGGGTTAGGTATCATTGTCCTGCATCGTCAGGACGGTGATAGAAAATGACCGATAAGAAATCCAAACTCACCAAAATGGCTGTCGCAGAACGTGCTGTGACTGGCGCTAAAAACCCAAAGGGCACTCCCCGTGATCGAATCAATTTCGCCGTCGTTACTTCACGACGCTAATCACACTTACTATCTAGGGATCGACACTGACGCACTGATGATTCAGGCCTTGGACGCTGACCTTAGCCGGGTCTTCACGGTGACCGGACGAAAACTCCGAATCCGTTGTCCTTAAAGGTCCTTTGCCACCCATGCGAACCGGACCGGGAAGTGCCGAAATGGAGGGGAAACCTTGAAGACCCGGCTGATTTTTTTTCCTGTATTTTTCTTTTCACCATAACATGCTGAAAGTGCTTAGAGGTCAAAAGGATTAAACCTAAGTGTGCAAGAAGTATACGTGGCTGAATTAGGAACATCGGCTTACCTAGGAACACTCGGTCATACAACTTGCTAAAGCATTCGAACAATTTCAATTCAGGTGCCTAGAAAATAAGGTGTCTTCCTTGGATATTATTGATAAAAGCATCCTTCTTGAGTTAGCAACGAATTGCCGAGTAACTTACCAAATTATAGCGAATCGCCTTAATCTGACTGTCAACGCGGTCAAGAAACGAGTTCTGAAGATGCAGGATGATGGTGTGATCCAACGTTATTACGTGTATCTCAGTTTGGCCATGATGGGCGCTGAATGGCTTCTTGCCCGATTAACCCTAGCTGATTCCCATTTTAGTCCTGATTATCTTGACCATATTGGTGCCCATCCCTCAGTATTTAGTGCTGGATATCTCTCTGATGGATCAATTCTCGTTTTCGCCGAATATATCGGGGCAAAGGGGCTCTCTGAACTAGGTGGGTTTCTTCGGCAATTACCTGGCATAACAAACGTAGAAATTCACACTATCATCGCGGATCGTGGGCAAAAAATTCCGATGACTATCAATCACCTAAAGGTCCTAAAATCCCTTCGAGAGGATGCTCGGATGCCCATCTCTAAAATCTCAGAACAGAGCGCATTATCCCCACGCAAAGTTCGAGACATCATCCAAGAATTTCACGGGAAAGTGGGAACACCCATCGAAACTCTTGTTGATAAAGACTACAAACCAGACATCCAACGGTCAAAGGCCGCCCTCCACTTTCGGATATACTGGGATCTGAACGCAGGTGGTGGCAATGCCTTTGTAGTTCGGACAAACTGGGCAGAAGGCAAAGGTTCACCAGAAGAAATTGTACAATATTTCAAGAAGCATTTCCCCCTCGAATTCTGGTTTTCCTTTGTAGCGGCGACTGAGCCAATAATCTATTGCGTTTTTATTATAAATCACATTCGTGAATCAGAGAAGATATTGCCCGTAATACGGAAAGCGCCCAACCTCTCAAAAATTGAGATATGGGTCAGCTATCCACTCCGTAAATATATTGGATTACGCGAATCAATGATCGATGAAATGATTGCCAACGCAAATATCTAAATCTATTCTTTAAAAAAGAGAAGAAGAGAGTCTAGGTGAACTTATACTCAAGAAAACAGACTTGACTCTGGCTACTTTTTTCCTTACAAGATTGGGGGTGCCATCATGATGCAACCAATGAAAAGGAAGACGACGCCAATCTGGTAATCGCTTAGGAACCAGAAATCGAAGATAAAGACATCCGCAATGATGATTGCACAGATTGGTAAAAGAAGCATGCCAATACCAGGTATTTACGAGTTCATCTTTGCCATAGTAAACACCTAGAAGGTGGATGCGAACCACTCCAATTTTTGAACTAAAAGCCTTGCTTGGGGAAAATGAATTTTTCTATTAAGAGTAACCTATTTGGCTGGAAAATTTACAAATTAATAGGATTCACGATGCGGATATTGGGGACGAATCGACTCATATTTGTGATGATTGTTATGTTGGTGGTTCCTTTCTTCCCTTGTTATAAGGCATTTTCATCATTTCCTGATGGGCTCGTCCTCAAGTATCATGTGACCGATGACTTGCAGGGTGAATGGGATGAACAGTTCACAATACATGAGGTGAGTCCATTACAAGGTGAATCATTTTTTCTCCTAGACATCTCATCAACCAATGGCAATCTCCCACAAGGCACGATGCTTCTAAATAGATCAACTTGGCAGTTCACACTACTTAATGGAACTATGCTTGAAAGCCCTCTCCAACCGCCTCTATTGGTCAACACTTCCACTTGGCAACTCGGGAAAACCATTACTCTCCCGACGTATACTGGGAGTTACACGCTTTCTTTAAGCCATGTTTCCTTAGACTTCGGAACTTTTCCTTGCTGGCAAATTCAATCAATTGTATGGATTTCAATTGACGACGATTATCAACAGTGTAATGAAAACTGGTATTACCATAACTCCGAGGGGATTCTCCTCAAATATACCTATGAACTCCTCGCCTCTCAACATACCATCTACACATATCGCATCACTCGTGAACTCACAGCCAGCAACTTCCAAATTTTTGGTATCATCTCGATGGAAGACTTTTCCAACATGGTGCTCATTTGGTTAGGAATTGGACTTGTGGTTCTCTCCTTTCTTTTAGGAGTAGTATTTGTTCTTCGCCATTGTCGCATTAGGCGTTTTAATACAAAGTTAGAATAGGATATTTTATGATATCCACCATGAGTTTGATTCCATCCCAAAAAGCCCTTAAAAACGGAACGAAAAATTTGCTAATGGTTTTCTCCTTGGTAAGGTCAATATGCTAATGGCGATATTCAAATCTGATGTTCAAGTGATCAAACGCATTGTTCCTCCTCCTCTGGAACCCACTCCCGACGCTTGCTTTCCTTACATCTTCACAAAGTATGACTAGGATTTATAATCCGTTTTCAATCCTCAAGACGTTTGAAAAGTTCCTCGAAATAATCATCAATGGGACTCCGAAACTTACGAGTTGGATAACCATAAATGGCATTTGCCGACTTTGCTTCCGGCGTCTGCCTAATCGTTTCAAGAATTTCGCTCGCCTCTCGCATATGCTCTACTACAAATACACAAAAAATCACAGGCTCAAAAGCTGATGCATATGCGTACCAAAATCTGACCGGATAATGGTCTTGTAAAACACTCACAATTTTAGACCGCGCTTCTATTCCTTCTTCGTGACGTATGATAATGACAAACGCTGTATGCCCTCCGGCATTCAAATTCCAATGCACATCAATTCTAAAACATATTTCGCTAGGACGACATCCACCCCTAGCTTCCCAATTGATATACATGCTGGGCTCAGACCCATTTTCACCAATTAGGTTATCAATTATTTTTCGTATTCTTCGTGGGGTCAAGTGCGTCTGCTTTGATAAATCACTAATTGACATCCGGGGATCTTGCTGTAAACACTTCAAGACCTTCAAATCAGATTTGGTTAACTCGCAACGTCTTCCTGGCTCAGTAAGAATAGTATGAAATTCCACTGATTTAACCCCTGGAACCTGGCGTAAAAATGTACCAATCTCCTCTAACCCCTTTGCCCCAGGATAGCTCCCAAAACAGAGAATACTCCCATCAGTCAAGATGCTGGCAGAAGTAACGAGTTTATGGGCGCCTAATCCATCTAAGAACGTGTCGGACGGAATTGGATCTTCAGTTCGGATGATTGCGACCCAGTCTTCCATGTTGAGCATTGAACTTGTTGGGTGCAACCAGCCTCCAAGAATTACGCCATCACTATTCAGCTTCTGAATTCGCTTCTTGATGGCATTCACTGATAAAGCGAGTTTTTTCGCTATATACTGATATGAAGCCCTATAATTAACTGATAACTCGAAAATGATGTTTTTATCTACTTCGTCCATCGCCACCACTCAGAGTTCTTTCTTCAGCTGAGACTAGCTAGGATTCATACTCGCCTGAAATTTCCACCCATTTACTGTCTCAAGGTTCCGAATCCACTTTCTAAGGGGTTTCTATCACATAAAAATATAAACTGAGAGGGAAAACAGCCATTTAGAACAGGTTCTAAATTTGTTAACACTATCTCCTGAAGCTATTTTCAAAAACACCTGAATAGCCCCAAACGTAACACATACAGGAAAAAAGAAACTGAGTGCAGAAACTGCACTCAACGAATCTTATTTCTGACGATCGTAGGGCACAAACTCTTTCCCAAGCAGCTCACGACCAATTATGAGCCGCATAATGTTCATGCCACCTTCCGCGCCAATTGAGTAGCTGCGGACTCCGCGAATTCCCAGATCTAATTCGCTCTCCTTCGTATACGCAAACGCACCATGCCAATCAGCGACTTCGTTGAGGATGGCGAAGGCGTCGATGGGGGCGCGGAGTTTGGCCATAGCAGTCCAGAGGGCGACGTCGAAGTGGTTGTATTTGGAGTTGCCACCGTAAACTTGATCCATGAGCCATGCAGCTTTGTACATGACAAGGCGGTCGCCCATGAGTTTGCTGTACCATTCGGCGAGGGGAAAGCTGATGCCTTCATATTTGCCGAGTTCTTTGCCAAAGGCTTTGCGTTGGCGAATATAGTTCATGCCGATTTCCAAGCCTTCTAAGGCGCAGCCGATGCAGGTAGCGCCAATGATAACACGGGCGGCAGAGAAGCCCTCCATGGAGTATACGAAACCTTTAGTAGGGTCACCGATAAGCCAATGCTTGGGAATCTCAACATTGTCCATGGCGAAGCCACCAGTGCTGATGCCCATGCGGCCCCAGTCTTCAAAGAGGGTTGGAGTAAGACCAGGAATATCTTTTTCGACGGGTAAGATGAATGCAGCGATACCTCGGTGCTTCGGAGACGCCTGCTTGTCGAGATAGGCTGTCGTGAAGTAGCGCCCTTGCATTTCGGTGGTAGATTCGCGGACACCGCTGATATAGACTTTTTCGCCGTTAACAACGTACTTGTCGTCTTTTTCAGCAATCGTGGTTTTAGTTGCACCCACAATGTCGCTTCCTCCAGCAGGTTCAGTGGTGGCTATACCGAAGAAGTACTCTCCTTTGGCAACTTTCGGGAGAATTTCTTGTTTGGCTTCTTCTGTGCCGTGACGGGCAAACACTGAGGCCCAGCTAGCTTCAACTAGATAAAATACTGGAATCGCGATGCTTAGATCTGCTCGAGCGAGTTCTTCAGCAGCAATACAAGCTAACATGAAGTTCCCGTCGGGTCCACCGTATTTTTCTGGAATTGTGATACCCAGCAGGCCAAGATCCGCCATCTTCTTGACGAGGCCTTTAGGTAATTTGCCCGTTTCATCCATTTCCCGTGTATAGGGACGGATTTCTTTTTGGGCAAAGTCCCGGACAGTATCTCGGAAAAGTTGTTCATCCTGTGAAAACTCAAAGTCCATTTTATTAGTCCTCCTCATTAGATAAAGTATACAGCGCATTCCCTGTTTTAGTCTATAAAAGTCTTTACGGTTGCCTGAGTTTTGTTTCTTCAGCTTCAAGACTTTCAAGATCAGTTTTATTGAGGGCAAGTAGGATAATTTCCTTTATCTGCCTAAGTAGGTAGTATCTTCAATAACTTCAAGCGTAGAATCATCGAGGAATAAAGGGAGTTTATCGGGGGGAACAAAATAGCAACAGTTATGTCGCTTAATATCTGAAGCGTATGAGGTGTGTCATTATGTCGAAGTACAAAGAATCTAAGAAAGCAATTCATCGAGTCTGGACGGTTCGAGTGTTTGTGTCGAACCAAGAAGAAGCGATAGCGTTTTTCCGTGACGTTTTGGAACTTCCTGTTATTTTAGATGCTCCACGGTTTGGTTGGGTGGAAATAGGTCCAGATGATGAACGAGCTAAAATTGCTTTAATTGAACCGAATCCCGACGCAGATCCGATTATGTATGAATGGCAACTGAACCAGATTGGTCGTAATACGGGGATAACCTTCGAAACACATGATATAGATGGATTTTATAAAAAAATGAAAGAGCGGGGGGTTCGATTCTTCATGTTACCCGAAGAGATGCCCTGGGGTGGCCTGATGGCTGGATTCGAGGACCTCGATGGAAACCGCTACAATATTGTCGAGGATCCCGAGCACTATAGCCGGGATTATTCTTAATCGAAGTCGAAGATGGATCGACCTTTCGAAAACTGCATGACGAATCTGCACTGTTCACAAATCATGAGGGTAATCTTGTGGCTAGTAAAGCCCCATCTACTATCCATACGACCTTCTTCTTTTCTGAAAATTGTGTTTCCACATAGTGGACACGTTAATTGCTGTTTAGACATATTTCTGTAGCCTCCAGTCAGGACAGGTACTGCATTCTGACCTTACAAAAGTAACTTAATTAACCTTACTTCTATGAGGGTCAAACGAATGAGACCATAATGTTTTTCACAGTGAATTGTCTCGGGCATTTTAGTGGAAACCATGACGGATAAGACACCACTCGGTATCCCAGTTCTTGATGACGCCCTCGGCGGTGGCATTCCCCGTGGTTACGTTGTTTTACTAGAATTTGATACTGGCACACGGTCAGATGCCTTCATCTCGAATTTTCTGGCAACTGGGCTTAACAACGGCGAACTAGCCTATCTCCTTAGCACCGAATATCCACTACATTTTGCATTTGAGCAACTGCGCAAAAGGGGCATTGATGTCGATCGTGCACTAAAAGACCAACAGTTAATTGGAATCGACGCTTTCACGGATGCCTTCGGTTGGGGAGAATATGAACTTGAAAGTGATTTTTCAGTGCAAGATCTCGGGAATTCACGGCAAGTCCACGATATGCTTCGCAAAGCTGTCGTGACAATGAAGCCAGATAATAATCTACGTGGCGTGGTAGATTCTTTGACTTCGATTATTCATGCCGCCCGTGAACCCGATGAAGTGATGAGCTATATACACTACCAGATGAGTGCTCAGAAAAATCATGGAAACGTCCTTCTGTACACCATCGCCAGGGAAGCCCACGATGAAGAAGACCTCCGACGACTCGAACACATCGTTGACGGAGTGATTGCCCTCTACAAAATCTACAATGAGGAAGGCTGGCAAATCGCCTGTCAAATCGAGAAAATGCGGGGAATCGACTTCAATCCTCAACTCTACCTTCTAAAGGTCAAGAAAGGAGACATCAAACTCACCCCCTTCGCTAAAGAAGAAGAGGAGGAAGAGGAGGAAGAGGAGGAAGAGGAGGAAGAGGAGGAAGAGGAGGAAGAGGAGGAAGAGGAGGAAGAGGAGGAAGAGGAGGAAGAGGAGGAAGAGGAGGAAGAGGAGGAA
>JABXGX010000291.1 GCA_016550405.1 archaeon
ATCTAGAAACGGGTTGTGAATGGCCAGGGGAAGCAGAGGTCTTTGCACGACAAGAAGCTGATGCAATTCTCCTTGGTGCCGTGGGGTGGGAGAAAAGCCCAGGTGAACCGGTGCGTCGTGAAGATGGTCAAATGGCGGGAGCAGCGGTAGTTTTAGGGCAGCGCCGTGAACTTCAATTGTATGCGAATGTTCGCCCAGTGAAACTTTATCCCGGTATCCCGACGCCTTTAGCTGGTAAGCAACCAGAAGATATTGACTTTGTTATTATCCGTGAAAATACCGAGGGGCTCTATTCAGGTATCGGAAAACACTATCAGGAGGATACAGCTGAAGAGTTAGCGATTGATGTTCGTCCGATTTCTCGTATTGGAGCCGAACGCGTGATCCGTTACGCTTTTAATCTCGCGCAGAAACGCCGACAAGGCGCTCCGCGTGATGGGAAACGTCGCGTGACGTGTGTAGATAAAAGTAATGTTCTATTGGGGGACCAATTATTTCGCCGCGTTTTTGGAGAATGTGCCCGTAATTTTCCTCAATTGGAACCAGACTATGCCTATATTGATGCTTGGACCATGTGGTGTCTTCGCCAGCCTGAATATTACAATGTCGTTGTGACACCGAATCTCTATGGTGATATCATCACAGACTTGGGGGCTGCAATTCAAGGGGGGATGGGAGTGGCTGCCGGCGGAAATATTGGGGATATTCAAGCTATGTTTGAACCCATTCATGGTTCTGCGCCGCGCCATGCCGGCAAACGCCGGGCGAACCCTACTGCCGCCATTTTAGCTGGGAAAATGTTATTGGAATGGCTGGCTGAGCGGCGTAAGGATCAAAATGCGTTGCGTGCTGCCACCGTTATTGAACAGGCAGTCGTTGATGTTCTTAAGGAAGGTCGTGTTCGAACCTACGATTTGTGTGTTGGGCCTTATTCGCAGTTGAAGCCTTCGACAACCAAACAAGTGGGAACTGCAATTAGGAAGAGAATTCAACAATTAATAGTAGAGAAGTGAGAACCCGATGCCTAACTATACAATGGCTGAAAAAATCCTCATCAACCACATCGATGCAAAAGACGTGGAACCCGGAGAAATTGTTGACGCTACCATCGATATTGCGATGAGCCATGAGATGATGGGTACTCGTGTTCTTCCTCATTTTGATGAGATAGGGACCTCTAAGGTGTGGGACCCCAATCGGGTAGTCATGATTTTAGACCATTGGACGCCGGCTCCGACCGTTGAGGCGGCTACTATTCACCAGCGTGTTCGGAAGTTTGTTCGCGATCATAAGATTCAGAATTTCTATGATGTGGGAAGGGGGATCTGCCACCAGGTTCTCGTTGAAGAAGGACATGTACGACCTGGTGAGATACTTGTGGGAACCGATTCTCATACCACAACAGCAGGGGCATTCGGCACCCTTGCGACGGGTATTGGAGCAACGGATATGGCGATTGTTCTCACTACAGGACGATTATGGCTACGGGTTCCTGACACCATTCGGATTGAGATAACAGGAAAACTGCCCCCCAAGGTGATGGGAAAGGATATCATACTCCACATCCTTAGTCAACTGGGAGTAGATGGCGCAACATTCCAGGCAATCGAATACCATGGTGATGCTTTGACCCACATTAGCTTGGATGCCTGGATGACCCTCACCAATATGGCCGTAGAAGTGGGAGCAATGACTGCACTCATACCACCGGATCAACGGGTGAAAGAGTACATCCAGAATCGGACCCCTCAACCCTTCACACCAGTATATCCTGATAAGGATGCTAGATATCTCCAGAAGTATGAATTCGATGTTACAAATCTTGCACCTCAAGTTGCAAAACCCTCACTTCCGTCAAACGCTGTCCCCGTTACTGAAGTTGAAGGAACCCCCGTTGATCAGGCTATCCTTGGATCATGCACGAATGGCCGACTTGAGGACCTGCGAGTTGCTGCCCATTTAATGGCAGGAAAACAAGTGGCAGACAGCGTCCGGTTTATCGTGAATCCAGCAAGTCGCGCGATTTACCATTCGGCCCTAGAGGAGGGAATTATTGGGAGCTTAGTCAAAGCAGGTGCTACTATTGGACCAGCAACGTGTGGAGCATGTTTTGGTGGACATTGCGGTTTACTTGCTTCAAACGAAGTGTGTATTAGTACAACAAACCGGAATTTTCCTGGTCGCATGGGAAGCCCGGATGCAAAAATCTATTTGGCATCACCTGCCACAGTTGCGGCAAGTGCCCTAGCTGGAAAGATAGCAGATCCACGTAATGGAGGCTAATAAATGGTTAAAGGCGTCAATTCAGTGAGGGGCAGAGCATGGCGTTTTGGGGCAAATATTAGCACCGATGATATCATTTCTGGAGTTTATCTTACTGAATTGGAAATTAAGAATTTAGCCCCATTTGTGTTTGAGAACCTTCGACCCGAATTTGCTCAAAAGGTGCAACCTGGTGATGTCATCGTAGCTGGGGAAAATTTTGGGATGGGATCAAGTCGGGAGGGGGCACCAGCAATCCTTCGTTATCTTAGGGTTGGAGCAATCGTTGCTGCCTCGTTTGCCCGAATCTTCTTTCGTAACGCGTTCAATCTGGGTATACCCGCCATTGAATTTCCTGAGTTGGCGAAAAATCCGGATTTAATCCGCGAAGGCGATGTCCTTGAAATTAATTTCAAAGATGGATCATTGATAAACCAAAGCACTGAGAAGCACTACAAAGTAACGAAAATCCCACCATTTCTTCTAGAATACCTGAATGCGGGGGGAGCCATTCCCCTCCTCAAACAGAAAATGAAATCTGGGTAATTCCTCAAAATCAAATACTCTTAAGCATCAAAGACCTAAACCGTAGATTATGTTGTACCTCATCCCTTATGCAGTAATTTTTTGGATTTTGGCGTTTGTGTCAATACTCATCAAAGCCGCTCGCGAAAATGAAATCACCTTTCAAAAAGAACGACTATCTCAGCTACCAAAATTCCTATTCATTGTTATCAAGTTCATCCCCGCACTCACTGCTGTTATTATCGTCCTCCTCTTTCGACCCACACCAAGTTTGCTTTACATTTTATTGGCGGTTGCCTTCATCTTTTGTTTACTCGGGGATATCGGTATGGAAACAAAATTCCTGATAGGTGTAGGGCTATTCTTAATCGCCCAAATCGTTTTCATCAGTAACTTCACCTGGCAGAACCTACTTTTAGGTGTCTCTTTTCTTCCAGTCACGGCCTTCGCTACAGCGTTCTTAACCTGGATTCTAGTCATCATCTTTCTTACAAACTACATCGAATCCGCAGAAACCGGTCTTGGTAAAATGAAAGGCCCCCTCATCATCTATGCACTCACGGTTTCCCTCACCTTTTGCAGCGCCTTAATGCTGTGGCTTACCTCAGGAATAGCCTTAGGATTCATCCCTGTAATCGGAGCCTTCTTCTTCGTTATCTCAGACTTTGCCATCGGCATCAAAGAATTCCACCATCACTTCAACAAAGCCGAAGTCTTCATTTTCACCACTTACTATCTAGCCATCTTCTTGCTCTCCCTCAGCGTCGCAATATACATCTTCTAAATCCTGCTTATCCCCAAACTAATCAGGCGAAACGCTCAACGATATCCTGAGCAACTTTCTTAGTGATGCCTGGGACTGCAGCAATCTCATCAACTGAAGCTTTTGATAAGGTCTCCATATTACCAAAATGTTGAAGAAGAAGAGTAGCACGCTTCACGCCTACACCAGGAATGTCAGTCAATGTGAGTTTTAATCCCTTAAGTTGCCGAATTTTACGATGATAGGCAATGGCAAAACGATGCGCTTCATCTCGAACACGTTGTAACAACCGCAATCCCTGACTATCACTCGGCAATTTAATTGGCGTTTTCTTATCAGGTACGTACACGAGGTCAGGGTCAGGTCGTTCTGCTTTCGCAATTCCAATCACCGGTATATCAACAGCCCCCACCGTTTCAAGGGCTTTAAAAGCCATATTAAGTTGTCCGCGTCCTCCGTCAATTACGACGAGGTTGGGTAACGGACTCTTCTCAGCAACAAGGCGGTAGTACCGACGTTGAACCACTTCGTGCATCATAGCAAAGTCATCTTGACCTTCCACTTCGCGAATCTTAAACCGTCGATATCCTTTCTTGAATGGCAGTCCATCTTTGAACACAACACATACTCCAACGGATTCTGTGCCTTGGAGCGTGGAAATGTCGAAGCCATCAATGTGAGCAGGTTCTTCAGAGAGATGAAGGGCTTCCATAAGATCATTGTAGGCTTGTTGTTTTCGGCCTTCATCACGTGCCATGCGTTCAATAAGTTGATAAAGATGAAATTTGGCATTCTCATTAGCCATTTGGGTTAGACTTAGTAGAGGGTCTTGAGTGGGATGTACAATGCTGACATGGTATTCATCACCGCGTCGTTGTGAGAGCCAATCTTCGAGAAACGGGGAATCGGCAACTGGTACCGAGACAATAACTTCTTCTGGAATTTCGGTTGCTCGGAGATAATATTGTTTGAGGAAGGCTTCAATCACCGTCTCATCAGGAAGCTCCGAAGGAGCAGACAGTGGAAAGGGTTGTTGCCCAATAACTCGTCCTTCACGTACGACCAGTAATTGGATGAGGGCATCAGGACCAGCACGAGCTAGCCCTAATACATCGCGGTGCCCGGGGAGTTGATTCCAGTAAGTTGCGCGTTGAGCTTGTCGTCCACGTTGGACTGCACGTAATCGATCACGGTATCGGGCGGCTTTTTCGAACTCTTGTGCCTCTGATGTTTTCGCCATGAGACGTTTAAGATGGGCTTCGAGCTCATCGTGTTGCCCGGTAAGCATAAGTGTATATTCTTG
>JABXGX010000048.1 GCA_016550405.1 archaeon
ACACAACAGACAGGTACTGATGAATTCACAGCTGAAACCTCTAAATCACAAGGTTATACGAGTTTGGTTAAATTCTATGATCGCTTCCAATCGGCGTATGTTCTCAATGAGACCTCATTATGGCCAACAGTATTGGTTCAATACGTATATTACGAAGACACTGGCTCAGGCTTTGGAAGCCCTCTAGCCTCAGGGAGTTTCAGCCAAAACGTTACAACTCGCCTCTTTTACAAAGAAGATGCTGTCTTCGGCGATGTTCAGCGAGTCAAATATGAGGTAACCATGCAAATAATTGGTGCCTCCTGGGAATTTGAACAACAAAATTTCACCATCATTATCAACGTTGTATCTTGGGCTACTGATCTTGATGCGGTTCGAACATCAATCACCTACCCACCCACAGGAACAGGTGATGGTTGGACTGAATACAACAATGTGACCGATAGTTATCAGGCCCATGTATATTGGGATGAAACTTTCAATATCAACGTCTATTATGAGAACATCAGCGCCTTGCCCCCTCATGGTATTGCGTCTGCTACCGTTAATATTCTCATAGATATCTCAACCTATCCCATGACTGACCTTGGAAGTGGTTATTATTCATACACGTTTGATACGAACTCATTTTCTGTTGACGTAGTCGACCTTTACGTGACTGCCACTTATACGGATCATGCAGCCCAAACGATTCGAATTCAAGTCTATATTGATGCCCGAGTTACCCAACTTACTAGCTCATACTCTCCTACTACTGCCCAATTTCCTTATGGTGGTGACTTCTCAGTGACCTTCACCTTTACCGACGTAGTCTCTATATCAGATCCGATTGATTGGGCCACTCCAACCATATCTGGTTATGTAATTGGGAAATATTCGATTATGAACAATGGGGGCGGTACATACACTGTCACTTTCCAAGGAGATGTCACTGAAACTACCTACTATGTCACCATCCTATTTAATGAGAGTAATTATGTATCCAAATCAAAGTATTATGAACTCACGGTACGTCCAATCCATACAGCTACTTGGGCTTCAACTGATAATCCCTCCGTCCCTTGGGGAACAGCCGTTGTCATCACCCTCAAGTACAACGACTCAGATAACGGGTACATTGGCATCTCTGGTGCTTTAATCACATTTTCGTGGATGGACAATATATCAGGAGTTGATTTTTGGCTCACTGATAACGGCGATGGTACATATACAATCATTCTTAATACTTCCAAAGTAGCTGCTGGTACCCAAGGATACACTATATCCTTCACACTATCGAAAACACATTATGATTCAGACCAAATTGACGCCACATTTCAAGTCCGTGACATCCAAACTACCCTCTTTATCGTTGACACAAAGGTGATGGGGCAGACAACTACCTCAATCCCTTGGGGAGAAACCCTCACTCTCATCCTCCACTATAACGATACGGAGAATGAACTCCACATTCCTAGCGCGAGCATCTCATGTAACTGGGACTCCCATTATTGGAATGCTTACTATAATGCAACTGACCATGCTTACTATCTAACCATTTATACAGACAACGCCATCGAAGGTAGTTACACCATCCAAATTTATGCTGCAAAAAGCCATTACATCAATGGATTCAACATCCAAAGCTTTGTAATTCGGAAAATCCAAACTACCCTCACAGCCCTTCCATCCTATATCGCCTCTTCGCCCTGGGGAGATAACCTCACTATCCGGCTCACCTATCAAGATTTAGATCATGGAGGCATCTACATTCCTTATGCCACAACCATAACTGACTGGGATGTCGGATACTTCACCTTCTATGATTTCGGTAATGGAACCTACCTGCTCCTCCTTAACACAACCAATCGGGTAATAGGTCAACATGCCGTGCAAATAACTCTAAGTGAGTCCCTTCTAAGTCCCCACTTTGCGGAAAGAACCATTACTATTCTCCTCACTCTCGACCCGATCCCCATTATCATCCATATCATCAGCCCACCAGGCGGCCAGAACATCACTTGGTATAACGATATGCAAATCTTAACAGTCAACGTTACTGATCATTTAGGGCACCCCATAAATACTGGAATAACAGTGTACGAATGGGCTAGTCGACCCAATGTCACAATGACCTTCCTCGGGAACGGGATATGGACCGCTACTTTTCTTGCAGATGCTGAACCTGGGAGTTGGATTGTCACCATCGTCGCCAATAATCCACCGAACTATCGAATCGGGTCAGCTTCTATTGCTTTAATAATTCAAGAAACTACCACCCAGCTTGATCCACTAACGCTGCTCCCCATAAGCCCAATCGCGAATACAAGCTTTACATTCCTTGTTAACTTCACCACCACAAATGGTCAACCCATTGAAGGCGCTACAGTCACGTACAGCTTTGGTCCTCATAATGGTGTTTTCATCGATGAAACTCAGGGAGTCTACAACGCCACTATCAGCTCGGCGGGTATGGGCGCAGGACAATTCACTCTCTACATCAGCGCCAGCAAAGCCACAATGCAAACTCAATGGATTCAAGTCACCGTGTTCCTAACCTTAATTCCATGCAATCTAGACCCTGAGGTCCCTGTGCTCAACGTCGATTGGGGCGAAAATTTCACGGTGAATGCATACTTCTACAACATCTCTGGTTCGCCTATCTCCGGAGCCAATATCATCTTTAATTGGTTTAACCAATCCGGTTCACTTATCCCTAATGGAACAATAGGCTGGTATACCATCACACTTTCAAGCACTCTATCCACTGCTGACTCTTTCTACACCCTCACTTTAACCGTAAATCACCCCAGCCATGAATATCGTATTGCCATCGTAACGGTAAATATTCTTCGTCAGGACACAGACCTTGTTCTAATCCAAGCTGAAGCCCACTACCAAACAATCATTCGAATCCTAAACACAACACCTTGGGAACTCCCGTGGGGGGATACTCTGGTGTTATACTTCAGCTACACTGATAGGAATGGATTGAGTATTTCCAACGCAACGGGTGTCTATAATTGGGGCTTTGGTTCAGGCACACTCGAATATATCGGTGGTCTTTACGTTGCTTCAATTGACCTAGCAGGTATAACTCCCGCCTCTTATGAACTAATGGTCACTATAAGTAAACAAAATTATGAGCCCAGACGTTCCTCCAGCTTCGAGTTAGTCGTCAGCAAATTCCAAACTGAAATAACAATTTTAGAAGGGGCAACTAGCGTGATGGCAGGTGCACCTTTCCACTTAGTCTTGTATATTTCGGATAGCTTCCACCAATTGCCGGTTACCCATGCAAATGTTTCCATCTCATGTGAATCACTTTTTATCCCCAACTTGCCTTTCGAGAATCATAATAATGGAAATTACTCAATCTACCTCACTATCTCACAGCCTGGAACTCATGAGTTTATCGTTCATGTTGAAGTCGATGATCGATTTGACATCAATAATGAACCTATCACCTTCCTCGCCGAGACTAATCCAGTCGTACAGAACTTCATTAATATCGGGGCAATCATTGCGGTGTTAGGTATCATAATCTTAACGACATGGCTTGCATACGTACGGGTCTTCTCGATTCCTTGGATGGTACGGAAGATGCGGAAAATGGCTCAAACCATTAGTAGAGGACACACTCCAACACTCTCTAAAAGTGAAATTGGTCGCATCACTAATCGACCAGATCTCATGCAAGATATCGCTGAACCTGCATATCGAACCGTGGGATTAACAGCCGGTTCAGTGGTCATTCCTGCTGAAATCGATTGGCGTGAACGCGAAGCTGAAGAGGAAGCCATCTGGTCGCAACTCAAAGGACTACCATTCATCGAATATGAACAAAAACTGGAACTCTTCCAACAGATGAAGCAAATTGCCCCCTCTGAACGTGTCTGGTTCATCGAAGATCTGAAGAAGCAAATGGGTGATGGCACCCGCTTCGCTCGAAAACTCAAGGAACCCGAAATTGCTGAAGACCTAGAAACGCTCCTCCATGCGCGACTTGCCCTATTTCCGGCCCTCAGCGACACAGAGAAAACCCGAATCGCGGCACAGCTCCGAAAAATACCTAAGGAAGACTGGAATGAAATCTTTGACACCTTGGCAATATCCCAAGCTCCTCAAACAGTAGAAGTACCTGAACCACTTCGTCCAGATGAGCTTCCATCACTCACCAAGGAAGAACGAGAAAAGCTGATGGAAGAAATCAAGGATTTGACAGAGGAAGAACGCCAAAAAGTTCTTAGAACTATCCGTGACAAACGGGATGCGGATGCTCCAAAAGGAAAACGTATCAAAGGTAAGACAGACTTCGTCATCGATGACAAAGAGAAGAAGAAACAGACTTAACGCACTATTCTTAGCCATTTCGTTGAATCTTTCAGCGAATAACCGGTAATACTATTAGGTGGAGGTTCCTGCGTATGGTGTCCACGACATCTTAATCGATGGTGGCATAGTCATGACGAAACCTGATAACAGCGAAGTGATGTTGAATCTCTTTAAGGAACGTCACGCGATCCGCGATTTCAACACCAACCAACCGGTTAGTGATGAACTGCTTTACAAAATCATCGAAGCAGGTGGTTATGCACCTAGCGCTGAAAACCAACAACCTTGGCGGGTGATAATCGTGCGTGATCGCGAAAAACAACGTCGCATCGGCGAATTAGCAGTTCTCCGGACCATTGAACTGTTTGGTCGTATCACACCTCGTCAAGAAATTGAACGACGTCTAGAGTATGTTGAAGCCTTACCCAGTCGGGAGCGGACTATTGATTGGCTCATCACAGGAAGACGATTCGAATACATCAAAGGAGAACCAGAAACAGATGGTGCTCCCATTCTGTTGGTGTTAGTCGTTGAGTCAACTCATGTGGGTAACTCTCAGCCCACCTTACGCGGAACCGGGGGCGTCTATGGATGGAGCAGCCTACGCCACTCGGTCATTGCAGGAAGTATGTTCCTGCAAAACTGCTGGCTCGCAGCTACCGCACTTGGTCTCGGAGCATGTGTGTCAAGTGTTCAACTTGACCACTACGATGATGTCCGGGAGATATCAGAATTGCTTGATATTCCCCAACCCCATTGGACACCTATCATGTGTTTAGCTATTGGGTACCCGAAATTCCCGCGAACCCGTGGTCCACCCCGTCAAACGCCTGAAGAAATCACCTACGTTGACAACTGGGGTCAAAACTGGGAACCCAACAGGAAATCAGGAAAATAAGCGAGGAGAAACAAGCGATGGATCAGTTCAAAGCGTTACAGGAATTCATTGTTGCTTGGATGGATGAACTCTGGTGGAGCATGCGCGATCGAGTCGGGGCGCTCTCTATGATTGAAAGTCTCCAAAACGCTTGGCATGCAGCTGGAAAGAAAGTCGGAGAACTCGGAAAAGCAGAAGGTCTCGATATTGTCAAAACCACAGAAACCGCCCATTCTATGTTCGGGAGAACCGTGACAGTAAATAATGATACTATCTTGGTTACCGCCTGCCCGATTTGGGATCGGATTTTAGCTGGTCAATTAGAATATGCCCTGCGCTGTGAGGACTTTATCTGTGCCCCATATTTAATCGGTATAAAGGAAGCGTTGGGAGCCAAGGACGCAACGGTCGAAACGAATCTACGGTTAGCCCATGTTGCGAGAGTGAAGATAGAATACAAGCTCAAGAAATTAAAAACCAGTGGCTCTATTGATTCTAGGGTTAGAGCTCAAATTACAGCCTTTGAGAAAGAACTCAAAAACCTGCCTGCAACACCTGCATGTGTTTTCAAGGTGAAATAACGGCTTATAGGGCGCCTGTCTATTTCTTGTTTTGGAGAATGGGTTCTGCTATTGCCAGAAGCTCCTCTTCACTGAGATCCGCTTTCAAGTGGCTAAACTCCATTTTACACTCATCAAAGCGCTTCAGAATATCTTTCTTATCCTGTTTAGCATGATGCTCCTTGACCGCCTACGCAATCGCTTGGATTTGAGCTTTTGACGCTTTGAGCTTATTTTTCTTCAAAACATATTCAATAAGATGCCGACCTGCAAATTTTCCAAGGTAGAAACTTCGTTCCCTTCCAACCATTTCAGAAGGAATCGGTTCATAAGATAATGAGTGGGCTAGCGTGGCATGGACATGGATGCCTGAGCCATGATTAAAGGCGTTCTGACCCACAATTGCTTGCCTTCTGCTACTATCTCCTCACTCAGCTTCCCTTTCCTCATCCTGTATCTTTTTTGAACCACGAGAAATTCCTAAAGATATTCCCTTTCAAATTGCGAATGGTTCTTAAGTAAAACCTGCCAAAGGCGAGTTACTACCCTAATGTGCTACCTACTAATCGGTGTCACTGATGGCTACAAAGAGCGCCCCACAGCGAATCGGACCACTTTTAGCTCCCTCCTCCATTGTTCTAATTGGCGCTAGTGATAACCCTCTCTCCTTTGGTTTCCAGGTGGCTCGCTCCCTTATCCGCGATTTTAAAGGGGCGGTCCATTATGTTAACCCGACTGAAGCCCGGGTTCTTGGATATCCAACCTTTGCGACCATCAATGAGGTTCCGGAGGGACCCCATCTTTGGATCATCGCTTCACCTACAAGAGATTTTGCAGAAACGATTCGAGTCATTGGGACACGCCAACCTACGGGAATCCTTTTACTCTTTGAACTCTCATCCCCCGATTTCGATGCAGCTCGAAAAGCCATTGCAAAGTTATCAACACCAGTAATTGGTCCCCGCAGTGCAGGCTTCTATAGGTCCTCAACAAATATCGACATGATACCACTGCCAAGCGAAGTCCTCCCACGCCCCCGTGATGGAGCAACAGGCGTGATTACGGACAACCGCGATGTGGCATATGGCTTACTCGAACAAGTCACCAAATATCGATGTGGAGTATCGCTTTTCATTGATCTTGGCGAAACGTTTGGAACCACTGAAACAGACATACTCACTTTCCTTACCCAGGATACCGCAACTCGCGTGATTCTCCTAGGGGCAGGACAGATTACGAATCTAACTAAATTCCAAACAGCAGTACGAAAAGCCCACCGTGCCAAGAAACCAATCATTATTTCCTTATGGCCCCGATATATCACAAGCCAACTTGGGTTACACCGACGAACCGGGAAAACTGTCCAACCTCTAACCGCGGCGCTAGCAAAAAAGCACAAACTCATGGTTACTTCATCCTGGGGACGTGCTGTCGATTTAGCCCTCCTCTGTCAACACCAGCCTCTCCCTGAAGGGAAAGGTGTTGTCGCAATCTCGAACTTTGGGGCATATTGTGTATATGCCGCAAGTGCTCTTCATGAGTCATCAATGGAGCTTGTAAAGCTGCTCCCTGACACGATTGCTGCTCTCAAAGAAAATCTCCCACCTTATTGCCGCAACGATAATCCCATCG
>JABXGX010000292.1 GCA_016550405.1 archaeon
ACAAATCAATAGGGGTAATGGGACGTAGAGGAAGGCATCATGAGTGAAGGAACATTTAAGAAGGTCGGGGAATCGGCTGAACCGATGTATGGACCAAGAGCCATACTGGTATGCGGCTTTACGCCATCAGAACAAAAAACCGTGATGAAATTATTGGACACCATCCAGCTTACAGATGTTCCAGTCATTTTTGCCACAGCTGAGGATACCGAAAGATGCCTGGGGGAGTTACTAACTTTGCCCAATCAGTCGGGACGAAGCACAGATTGTGATATTGAACGAGCGGTTGTAATGTCCGGAATGACTGAGAGAGAACTTCAACAAATCCTTTCCAATTACAAAGGCGCTGGATTGTCTCGCCCTTTGTGGGCTACTTTAACACCGTTTTCAGAAAATTGGGCCCTTTCAACCCTGCTGGAAGAGCTGAAAAAAGAGCGTATTGCGATGGAAAGAAGGAACAGGTAAACTGCTTCTATTACAGCGGCGAGTTTTACCGCCCTATTGAGCAGATGCCTAATATCGATTCGTTTGGAAGGTTTTGCATTCTATATAAATTTTTTGACTTTTCCTTTTTGTGCTTTTTTATCCGGCCCTGCTCATTATTGTCGGTTTGCATTCTTACAATATACACGTATGATACAACGCAAGAAATCGTCATCTCCTTCCATCCTTATCAGCGGCAGAACAGAAATGGGCTCTCTCTTCCAAGAAGGAGGCAGGATAAAGATGAAACAACGCATTCACGGGATTTTGTTCGACCTTGATGGGGTGTTGTATGTTGGAAATCAGGTCATTGACGGGGCACGCGACACAATACAGTATGTCAAGGAGCGTCACATCCCGTATCGTTATGTCACGAATACTACGACACAATCACGCGAGGCATTATCTCAGAAATTACAGGCATTGGACCTGCCTATTGAGCCACATGAGATTCTGAGTGCCCCATATGCGGCATGCCTCTACCTGCGTCACCGTGGCCCTCGTTCGTGTTATTTTCTGATATCGGACGCGGTGATTGATGAGTTTCGAGAATTTGCCACCTCAGAGACCGCCCCCGATGCGGTCATTATTGGTGATATTGGGCGCGCCTGGGATTATGATCTGGTCAATCAGATCTTTCAACTGGTGATGGCGGGTGCGGAGCTTATTGCACTCCACAAAGGCAAATTTTGGCAAACCCCGGATGGACTTCGCGTGGATATTGGTGCGTTCATTGCCGGGTTGGAATATGTCACCAACGTAAAGGCCACGGTGATTGGAAAGCCCTCTCCCACCTTTTTTCAGTCGGCAATAGAAGAGTTGCACTGTTCAAAAGACGAGATTGTGATGATTGGTGATGATATTGACGCTGACGTGGGAGGCGCACAACAGTGTGGCATACGGGGGCTGCTTGTTCGGACCGGGAAATACCGACAGAACTATGTCACTGCCTCTCCCATTTCTCCTGACGGTGTGCTTGACTCGATCGCCCAATTGGTCCAGTATGTGGAATCAGTGAATAGAGGCATCGGCAAAGGTTCGGGTGGTTAACTCAGCTATCTACCGCCGGTCAGGGCGCAGGAAGGTCGTGTGATTTTAGCGCGTTATATGCACTGAACGTATTGTGGAAGTACCAGAAAAGACTTGGTTTATAATGAAAGGAGGGTGGAAATGCCGGAATTTTGTAGTCCTTTTACAGTGAAGAAAGGCGATCGAAAGCTTACTCAGGAGGAGTTGGTTCGTGCAATTAGATTTATGATTGCTGCGGAATACGAAGCGATACAGCTTTATCAACAGACAGCAGAGAGCACGGATAACGAACTTGC
>JABXGX010000293.1 GCA_016550405.1 archaeon
AACCAGTCCAGAAAGTTGCACAAAAACTTCAAGCTGTCCGCAAAGCTGCCCATGACCTAGGATGCACGTTTGAGCATCCTTTTCTCACCCTAAGCTTCATGGCTCTCCCTGTGATTCCCGCCCTGAAGATCACAGATAAGGGACTTGTTGATGCCAAAGAAATGAAAGTTATTCCAGTGATCATCAACTAAGCAGGTTTCTAATCTTTTTAAGAAATCGAGGAAACTAGCTGCGCAATTCCTGGACTGCAAATGCTTTTTAGGCTCAATTCACAAACGACTCATAGACTGGAGGCACCCGATTATGTCGTGGACTATTCTTCTAGCAAACTTGGCTCCCTTGTTCCTAGGCTTAGGAGCGGTAGCAGCATTCTGCTGGTTCCTGGATAATCTCATGGGTGACGTCTATCGCTCAGGTAGTAGTGGAAAAGCTGACGAAGAAGGTAAATCTGAACCTGAATCCACAATTGATTGGCGGCGGGGAATCGTACGGCTTATCGGACTCATCGGTATCCCTATGGGTATCCTGTGTTTTGCCTCGTTTGCGTCAATTCTCCTCACTCCCGGTCAGAACATCTATGGAGATCCTCTGACTCTCTTTCTCCTAGCCTGGATGGGTATCGCGCTATTCTTGACACCCATCAACAAACTCCCCTGGGCCGCATTAATCGGTCTTGCCGCAGGATTAATCGCAGTAATAGCGGTAATTGCCCTAGCACCAGTGATCCCAGAAATCATTACTCAACAAATCCCACTCAAATATATCCTCATTGGCATCTTCATTATCATAGGCGTGGTCGTGTTCACGCTCTTTAAATGGGCAGAAAACATCCTTGATCTAATCACCACAATAATGGGTTCCCGACCCTTCCTGTTGATTCTCACCTTTGTTGCCCTCGCTCAAGCTATTGCCCTACCAATAGTGTGGGCAGTCTTCGGGGGAATGGGTGGAATCCTTTGGTTCTTTTTCCACTAAGCTAGCTGTCTACCTCTAGAGAGAATACATGGGTGGAAGAGGAATAGGCAGAAAGAACAGGCGAAAGAGAAGATAACCTGTACCAATCGATAGAAACAAAATAAACATAATCACTCCAGTCCGCAAAAATGTCCCATAAGAAATCGGGCGATTCTCTTTATTCGCGACTGTCATTGTCATAACATTCGCTACACTAGCAATTGGAGTTAAGGCACCTCCTAGAACAGCCCCAACAACAAGAGACCCCCAAATAGCCCCACCAGGATTAGTTCCCTGCGCAATTTGGAACCGCGTTAAAGAATCAGCAACGGGTATTAACGTCGCTGTGACAGGAATGTTGTCAATAGCGCCACTAGTAAAGCCAGTTAGCCAAACCATCAACACGGTAGCACCGGCGGAACTCCCTTGGGTAAGGATTGAGATGACAATTCCGATAGAAGTTAAGACGCCAAACTCTTCCATACAGCCAACGATGAGAAAAAGACCGATGAAAAAGAAAAGAGAGGTCCATTCTACCTCTTTGAATATCCGTTCAGTGGGAATGCCACTGAGCAACACAAAAAGTAGAGCCATCACAAAGGCAACCACCCACGTAAACCCTGACGTACCAAAGACCACAAAACCAACAATCATCACAACAAAGAGAATCGCAGTTCGATAAAACACATTTCGGTCCTCCACCATGGTCCAAGCATCAAGGGCCATTAGATCATTTACTCGACTTGGTCGCGGGGTTTTGAAGGTTTTACGGAAAAGTCGAAGGGCAACAAATCCTGTGACCCCCAGTAGCATTAAACCAAGGGGTAATAGAGTCGTAGCAAACCAAACAAAATCATAAAATGTAGCGCCAGCTACAAGCATACAGGGTACGCTAGCAATTACAGTGGTAATTCCACCAATGTTACCACACATGGCGTTAGCTATAAGGTATGGTGTGGGATTTTGTTCTAAAGCATCACAGGCTAGAATTGTTAATGGTCCAATAATGAGCACCGTGGTAGCGAGAACCGAAGACATTGCAAAGGTTATCCCGCAGAAAATGAGGAGAAGCCGACGCGGTGAACCTTTACTGAAACTAAGGGCTTTGACTGCCATGAATTGAAACAGTCCGGAATCTTTGGCGATTTCAGTGATGACCATTAATGAAAGGATTACGATGATAGTTGAAAGGTCTACCCATTCACCAAAAAAGTGGGCGAACACTTCTGCATTAAAAACTGCAGGTAACAATTGATAACTTAAGGCGAACTCCATGAAATACTCATGATTAGGCGATCCAGGTGGACCAGCGAGGCCAATATAAAAATCAATCTGTGCAAGACGCCATGGCTCCCAAATTTGTGCAAAATAGATAATAGTAAGTGATGCTCCAATCAAGGCAGCTATTGTATGATCTGTCATATCAAACGTAATCATGAAAATGACTGCTATGAAAATCAGAATGATAAAGACAGTAGGAGCAATCATAATCATGTCGCCTTAATTAGACAGAAGTATCCAACTCAGATTGATGTTTCTATAGTTCCTTTAGGGGAATTCGTCAAATAAGCTTTTCAGTAGAATTTTGGAGCTTTTAGCAAAATTAAGGGCTATAAGGAGCAGGAATTGGAAGTAAGAACAGACGGAGTAGCATATACCCTGTGGTTATCAAAAGGAATAGCATGGTTAGAATCACTCCAGTAAGTAGAAATTTCCGTTGCGGGAGTGGTCGTTCTTCTTTGTCAGCAATTGAGACGACTAACACATTAGCAGCACTAGCAATAGGTGTAAGACAACCACCAAGTACAGCACCAGCTAAGAGAGAGCTCCAAAGACCGCCTTCTGGAATAGGCATAGGACCAGAAGCTAAAATTCCCACTACCGGAATGAATGTCAAGGTAACAGGAATATTGTCAACGAAGCCGCTAGTCAATCCTGTAATCCACACCATCAGAGTTGTTGCGAGTAATGCGTTACCCATGGTGATTTCTTGAATCGCATGACCAATAGCGTGCAAGACTCCGAATTCATCGAGTAACCCAACAAGAAAGAAGAGACCAATGAAGAAGAAGAGGGCAGACCATTCAATTTCTTTCAAGACCTGCCCAGGTTTAATTCCACTGAGTACAACAAAGAGTAAAGCGCCACCGAGTGCTACTAAGAAAGTAAGCCCTGCAGACCCTAATATGATGAATCCTGCTATAATTAGAATCAACAATATTGCTGTTCGATAAAACACAACTCGACTCGGAACCATCTCCCAAGGATCAAGTTCCATCAAGTCATCAATTCGCGCTTTCCGGGGCGTAATGAGATCTTTGTTGAACAGACGAAGGACAACTAATAGCATAACCGCCAACAGAATGAGACCAAGCGGCATCATATTGACTATGAACCATTGGAAGCTGTACAATGTCGCACCTGCCACCAGCATGGCAGGAACACTGGCGATTAATGATGTAATGCCACCCACATTTGATGCGAGAGCAATGGATATCAGAAATGGCACAGGATTGATTTCCAACGCATCACAAGCTAGAAATGTCAATGTGCCCATTATCAAAATTGTCGTGATCTGGGTAAGAACTGTAGTCATAGCAAAACTTAGAGCACACAAAATAATCAGCAGTTTTCGCGTATCTCCACGTGTGAATTTGATGGCTCTCACCGCGATAAATTGGAAAACCCCTGAATCTTTGGCAATTTCTGTTATAATCATCATCGAGAGAATTAAAATCAGAGTAGGAAGATCTACCCATTTATTAAAAAAATAAGCGAAAACTAAGGCATTAAAATTAGGAGGCAGTGCCGCATAGACGGATCCAGGATCCACCGTAAGGACGGCCTCCCGCCAGAGCGGCCATATCAACGCCATGTAAAAGATTGCAATCGTTGCTCCAATGAGTGCAGCCACAGTATGGTCGATTACGTCCAACATGATAAGTAGAAGTATTGCTACGAACAGGATGATTGCAAAGACGGCCGGAAACATATGGGACACAATCACCTTTTACAAAGACTTCCCAAATTCTATAATAGCTTTCGCGAGTTCCTCTGGTTGTTCAAGTTGCACGTTATGACTCGTCTGCTCAATTAATTTTGCTGTGACATTGGACAGATTCTCCTTATAGAAATCTGCCCAACGAGGCGGGAAGGTTTTATCTTGGTCACCCACAATCACCAGTGTAGGAGTTTGGATATCCTTTACTCGATCTTGAATGTTAAACTTTGCACAAGCCCCTTGAGCGCTGCCATGACTATTTGCAAGTCGTATGCCTTCCTCTGCACTGAAAATAAGGAAATTAAGGATTTCAGGAGAATTGCGAATTTTTTCAGGGTTAACAAATTCAAAGTCGAGGAGTTTCATGACGGCCTCTCTAGGCTCAAGACCATATGCGAGTTTTCCGACTTCAATTTGGGCAAGCGCACCCTCGACATCTACCATAGGGGCAGTTGCGATGAGTACTAATCCTCTAAGGCGTTCAGGAGCAGTCAGAGCAAATTCTTGAGCGATAAATCCACCCATGCTGTGCCCCGCAATGATAGCGTGCTTGATCTCGAGGTGATCAAGGAGAGCTATCATATCATTACTATACAAATCGATGGTGCTTGGTTCGGTCAGTTCGGTTGATTGTCCATGCCCCCGAGAATCAGGCAAAATTAGCTGGAAAGTTTCTCGAAGATGCGGACGGAGAAAGTCCCAGTTTCGGTGGGATCCCCGTACTCCATGAAATATCATCAGAGGGGGACCTTCACCATCAAGCTCATAGTAGATTTTAACATCGTTAACTTCGGCAAATGGCAAAGGGTACACCTCGGCAATTCGGAATCTATTAGGGTATTAATGTATTTTCTTGAAGTTTATTAATAGCCCTCTTGCCAGTTCGTATTGATTTCTTTGCCATAAAAGCAAATCCTAATAACATTCAATTTGCTTACTTTCGTAAGAGGGAACCCCCAGTATAATCTGGTCGAGTGGGGTTCTTTGTCGGAAATCGGAGGCACTGGCATTGCAGATTCCATTCTTCTTCAGTTGGCCTATCATAATCATTTTCATTGTCATCATTCTTCTTGCCGCCTGTATTGTTTGTGTGGCACTTCAAGATAGTGGGAGGTCCCGCCCCCGATCCTATGTGCGAACTAGTTCCGAGGATCCCTGGCAGCCAGTCGAGGAGTCACGTGAACGAGCTCGCCCGTGGGAGCCCTCCGAGCATCAGGTGGATGTGTTGGTCTGTTCGTGCGGAAAATGGAACGATCCAAAAGAGACCACTTGTTGGAATTGCCTTGCTTCATTATCACAGATTAAACCTCAAACTTTTACCTTCGAAACTGCTGAACGTTGTGCAGTTTGCGGCTTTTGGGTTTACCCAGGAGAACTGGTTATGTTATGTCCGTCTTGTCAAGCGCAAGCACACAGGGCACATTTTCTGGAATATATCAAGGCTAAAGGAGGCTGTCCAGTCTGTAAAATCAGACTGAGTGCACATCAGCTTCTAAACACAATCCCGAAGATAACCAGCAGAAGCGCCAATGCAGCAACAGAGGCAGACATCACGGGCTAAAGAAAGACCAATCGTGGTAATTTCGTTATGATTCGTGGGCCACTTGAGGTCAGAACCATATCATCTTCAATCCGTATTCCGCCAATTTTCTTATAGTAGAGCGCAGGTTCTACTGCGATAACTGCACCGTGTTTGAGGGAATTCGGTCGAAGAGATAGCCAGGGATTTTCATGAACATTGAGACCAATTCCATGACCGAGAGAGTGTAACATTCCTTCAGTGATGCCTGGTGTACGATTCGCTGAACGGTGTCCATCCCGTTCAAAGGAATCCGCCATGGCTTCAACCAATTCAGCAGTTGTAGTCGCTGTGTTCAATGTGTCAGTAACTGCATCGAGCGCCGTCTCAACTGACTCGAATAATTTGTGGAGTTCTTGTGAAACAGTTCCTTTGACGATGGTCCGAGTGATATCGGCATGATAGCGTTCTTCAATCCGGCGTGGAAAAATATCAATGATGATGGGTTCATGGGCATGGAGGACATCCTCGCGCATTCCCAAATAATGGTAGTCAGCGCCTTTAGTTCCTGTTGCTACAATTGATTCTTCACTATTTTCTGAATCGTTGTCAATTAGGCCATGCTCAATTATCCGCTTAAGCCGTCCGACGGTCAATGGTTTCTTCTCGTATATCAACATGCTTTTTGATCCAATGTCTGTGTTTTGAAGGACTTCAATGACTTGGTTGAAAGTGGCTTCGGTGGATCGACTAGCCTGTTCGATGGCATTGAGTTCCGCCGTATCCTTTGTTTCACGAGCCTCTAAGAAGAGGTTCTGAACCGGTTTGACCTCAACTCCGAGTTTTTGTAGAAAATGTACATGGAGCGCATTCGTTTCATTTGGAATACCAAGTATCCCCTCTGAAGGGAGTAAATTCTTCACTATATCAATAATCATCCTTTCCACATATTCATCCCTTGACACTTGATCCCGGATAGCCTGATTCATTGTTGGAGAAAGACTGTGAAAGTGTTGGACCGGGGAATACTTTTTTGCCCGTTCACAAATCATATCTGAGCCAGCAAGAACACCTGGGTTATTGGGGAGTTTCACGAA
>JABXGX010000049.1 GCA_016550405.1 archaeon
AAGTGACCCAAAACACTCACTTTTGAATATTCGGGTTCCCGTATTTAACTTGTTTGTCAGTCCCGTTCTCCCTAGGCTTCTACTTGTAGCTTTCTGCAATTTTTCGCAATAAAATCAAGTCATAAAAGTAGATAACTTAGTCGGTGGTAGCTTCTGCAACTGCACCGAGGATGATTTTGTAAAGGACTTCGCGGTAGCGGGGGTCGATGGCGACGAGGCCGTAGGCTTGCACACCCAGAATGCGTTGGACGAGTTTGGGTGCGAGGGCACCAGGGAGGTCTTGTTTGTTGCCGATCGCCCAGACGATAGAGGAGGGTGAGTTTTTGCGGACGATTTCGAGGATGTCGCGGGTTTCGAGGACATTTTTCAACGTGGAATCAGTGACCAGTAGGACTGCGTCGGCGTTGCGGAGGTAGTAATTCCAGAGGGATCGGAAGCGGTCTTGGCCTGCGAAGTCCCAGACAGCGAGTTCGTAGGGTCCGAAGCGGACGCCTTGGAGGGTTTCGATGTCGACGGCGATGGTGGGATAGTAGTCGCCTGGGATGCTGTCGGCGGTCAAAAGCTTGAGCATGGTGGACTTGCCGACACCTCCTTGGCCAAGGAGACAGATTTTGAGCATGGTAACGATGACGTTATCGAGCTCAGCGGCGAACCCTTTGAAGCCATCACCGAGAGGGACCGGTTTTTGGATGTAAGCGTCGATTTCGTGGCCAAATTTACTGATGAGAAGTGCTCGGGCTTTTTTGAGGGTGTCTTTAATTTTTTCATCTTCGTCACCCATGTCTACGGCGAAGACAAGAAGGAGGTTCGTGCCTGCATCGGTGTAGATGAATTTGATGTTTTTGACGTGGATGGGTAAGTCGACTTGGCTGCCTAGTTCAGTTTCGAAGTGCTTGTAAGTGGAAAGGAATTCTTGGCGTTCCTCAGCAGAAATATCGACGGACCAGTATTGGCGATGGAAGGCGAGGCGTCCTTCACGGGTCATGAGGAAGACATTGTGTATCATAATTGGGGTTCTCCTAGTGTTTATTCAGCGCGTGTGTGTACTTTTTTCTGTGCAGTTGTGCGTCGTCGTCGAGTTTGTTGAGGGAGTTTTTTTTCATCGGAACTGAGGAGGGTTCGCAGTTCACGGTAATTTCGGCGTAATGAAGTACGTGAACAACCTACAAGTTCGATTATATCATTTTCGGGTATTGAATCTCCGGTTTGTTTTCCGCTATAATAAGCAATGGATGCAGCGATGATTGGTCGAGGGTGACCCTGGAAGAATCCTTCTTGGCTTACATATTCAACAATATTATGTGCATATTCTTCGGTTTCAGTTTCTACTTCTAGAATGGCAAATAGGCGATCCAGGATTGCGTGGACCGGTTCGCACCAGGAACCAGGTTTCTGGTCTTTGAATTTTTGACGCTCGTTATCATAGTCTTCAAGGATGCGCTGAATCCCTGCGCGAATGAGTTGACGAGCGTTGGCTAATTGGATTTGTCGTTGTCGGCGAATATATCGAGGGCATTGAGGGTATCCTGGCATATCATAGACGGTAAGATAACATTGTTTCTTAACAACACGACAAAAAGAGCTTATTTCGCTGTTTTTGATGGGTCGTTCATACATGTAGGGACACAATGATTGATCGCGGGAGCCACCACGGCGTTCGATTTTTCGAAAACTATCAGAGAGAATTTGTCGGTAACGACGTTTCCGGTTCGCTGGATTACCTCCTGTTTTGATGATACGTTGTAACGTTTTATAGAGAATTTCTTCGTAGGCCGACGGTTCTTCTTCTGCGGTGAGTAAGACGGTGAGACAGACATCGTCGTCAGCGCCTTCGCGTTTAGTACGAGTGCAGGTAACCGCGGCCCGTTCTCTGACCTCCTTAGTGGGAAAAATTTGAAAAGAAGCACCATTCCCTTCGGGAGCACAACTATAATACATCAGGGAAAGCTCACCTTCATCGAAGTCCAAAGAGGCAGGAAATTTGGATAGAATCTGAAGTCCTTCTTTGGTGTCCCACTGACTGACAACAAGCCCCCGAGGGATAATAATTCACCTTCCAGCAAAGCTTGGGATGCGATTTCTGAAATCTGTCGCTTGGCTTCAAACAAAGTTTGGGAGGGCGGCAGAAAAAGGTTTTTGCACATCCATAAGGGTAGCAAATTCGTTCCGAGATACTGAACACCTGTTATAGCCGGATTAGCGGTTCCTTCGGCGCCAAAACAGAATTATTATACCGATTAAAACCCCGAGTACAACTATTCCAACCACCCATGGTACAATTTGATCGAAGGTTGGAATGGGAAAGTTTGTAGTATCCCCGATTATTGCGGGATAGATGTATTCATCAAAGTAGGCATAATAGTCTTCTGAACCATATGGTGCGGCACCAAAAGCGAGAATGAGATCCTGCTCAGGAAGCACAAAAAGTCGCATACCTCCTGCACCTCGCATTGAGTAGCCATTGATGGGGAGATCAATCCACCATTGAAAGCCATAACCTTCGCCATATGGAAAAATGAAGTGCGGTTCTGTGCAATCCTCGACCCATTCTGCTGGTAGTAGTTGCAAATTATTCCAGCTTCCGTTGTTCATGTATAGATAACCGAGTTTAGCTAGGTCACGTAAGGTTAGACTTAAGCCAGCCATCCCGGTGGTAACGCCTTGTGGATCTTCACCCCACTCATATGTGGAGATGCCCATGGGAGTAAACAATCGATTACGAACAAGACTTTCCATTGACACACCTGTGGTTTCGGTTATAATTGCAGAAAGAAGATGGCTACAACCTCCATTATAATCCCAGAACTCACCTGGTTCGTGAGACATCGGAGAATCGAGGAGATATTGCACCCAATCAGATGTTGCGCCCATCCCGAAATCACTCCGTTCCAAACCAGATGACATAGTGAGTAGGTGCCATATCGTCATATTGGATTTTCGTGGATCAGGATTCTGGATTGTACGACCGGGAAAATAACTCAATACTGGATCATGAACACCTGTAACATATCCCTCAGCCAGTGCAAGCCCAAATGCCGCTGCTGAAACACTTTTCGTGATGGAATAGACTCGCCAAAGATGGTTGGCGCTAACACCAGGAGCATATCCTTCGAACAATAAGTAGCCATTACGAATTAGCAGAAAGCCTAGCACATTGTCTGAAAGGTAGATGGTTGCCCAGAACTCATCCAAGAGCGTAGAATTCATTCCCTGGACCTCTGGAATGACCCCACGCCACCCTGATGTCGGCCAATAATCACGGAAGGGAACAAAACCGTTTACTGCACTTGACTCGGCGTTTAAAGTAAAAGGTACAAGAAGCAAGGGAAGCAACG
>JABXGX010000294.1 GCA_016550405.1 archaeon
CCGTGGTTCACCTAGCCGGAGACAACCATGACATCCACATTTCCCGAATATTATCACAAGAAACTGCATATACTTACAGCATAGCAAGGGATCACACAGCCTATGGAACAGAAACCGCTGAATGCACAGACTCTCCAGGGATCGGCACATTTGATATAATCCTCTTTGATAGCACTGATCCCAATGTGGTTGGTAAAACCGTTACAATTGATATCACAATCGCAACAGAAACTGAAGTATATAACCCCACTCCAACACCGCCCCGATGGGACCTAGAGCCCGTTTTTGCCTATTACGACCCCTGGATGTACGATAAATCCTATGGCCCCAATGCGTGGCATATCGCCGACCAACAAAAAACGACGATATTCGGAGATCCCTCTCCAGGGATTGATGTACCCTACATCCTCGTGGTTCCCTACACTGACTGGCCAGCACCAAGTGAAGGAGTAACCATTACCGGACCCTATCCAGACTTCGATGACTACTACCGCACCCACAATCCCATCTATGAAGAATGGTATATGCCTTGACCAGTAACTGCGACTCCTAGATAAACCCGAACCCACGCCGGGTGAAAACACCCGGCCCCTACCCTTTTTGCACCACCACCAAACCCGTTCTCAACAAAAACAACCTCTCCACAGACCGGCCCCAAATCCACTACATTATCAGCAAATATCCTAGCGAAGCGTAGAGTAAGTGCCAGCGCACGCCTTTTTAGCGCCCCCCTCCCTTCATCATCCTTCTTACCATCCTCCATGCCTTCAACCAAACATCACCAGACTCATCAAATACTAACACTAATTTCCCACAGTCTACCGCAACGCATAAAAACGAACCAAAACCCGCGCCCCGCCAGAAAGTGTGGACTTCAAAAACCCACCTCCACACCGACTAGTGAGGTGCCTCCACCATGCCCCATCAACCACCCAAACCCCGCGATCAGGCTCCCATCAACTATTGGACCCCCACCATCAACACCACCCCCATCACCTCCATCCCCCACCTCCACCAAATCCTCCAAACCGAGTACCCAGGCCTACAACGCAACCCCAACTACACCAACTGGCTCCACGACGCCGAAACCCACCTCACCCTCATCACACACCTCCAAGACCAAACCCACCTGGAAAGGGGTGACCGCAAACGCCTCGGCGAAGAACTCGGCATCACCCGCCAAAAATTCACCGCCTGGGCCCAAGAGGCTCGAAAACCACGCTTATATTACGAGATAGAAAAGAGTCTGTCAAAAAGTGGAGCAACCAAAAAAATCCAGAAACTACAGCAGGATAACAACGGAATTTCATCTGTTGATGATATCACTAACCGACTAGCGACATACTATCCAATGGCTGAACTTTCCAAATCGAAATTGCATAAGAAACGGCTTTTTCATTGTGATCAATACTTCAAGGCCCTTGGATTATTGAGTCAAGGTGGAAGTTATAGTGATATTGCAAAGGAACTTGGTACTATACACTCCCAAATTCAACGTTGGCTTGATGGTCGTAGACCTGATTTAGTTGAATTAGCTAGACGAATTCCCAACAAAAATCCTGGATCAAATCGGAAATGGCTTCCACTTGGAATGAAGGGTAATTTTCATCCAATTCGGCTGATTAGTGTTCCACTTCAAATTAGCACTTGGTCACAGATTCTTGAAGTCATTGACCAACTTGAACCAAACCTGAATAATCAGATGAGATCATGGCTGAATCAATTTGGGGAAATCACTCAACCAGAAGCATTTGCATATCTCCTTGGAATGTTAGTGAGTGATGCAGATAAACCCAGAGCCGGATTTACATCAACAAGTATAGATTTACGCCTAACCAAGCAACATGATTGGAGTAGAACCATTGGAGAGGCTACCTGTTATTATCTTGGCAAGCTTGGTATCAAAGCGAAAAAAGGACCCGATCGTGATTCGTATTCAGGACCAAAAACTTGTTTCTCTTGGGTGAGTGAAAATAGTGCCCTTCTCACATGGATGGTGGCGAATTGTCTTGGTTTGGAATCCCATGAAAGAACAACATTTCATGCAATAAGAACCGAATGGATATTGATTGCTCCAAGAATAATTAGGATAAAATTCGTTCAAGGTCTAAATGATGGCGATGGCTGGGCTAGTGTAAAGGATCAGACAATCGGTAATGCATGTGAACCGAATATCGACTTTGTCAAGCAACTTCTTTTAACATTTAAAATTGAATCTACTGATGATGGCCGTCGCGTACGAATCCACAAACAAGACAGCCTAATCTGAGCCTATAAAATCCCATTCTTTCTTCTTGCAACTCAAAGTCTAAAAAACGCAGAAAAAATTGCAAAAATGATGCGGACAAGAAAGGAAAAGAATCCAAAACAAATTCCCTCGGAAGTTATTAGTACCGTTCTGAAATTAATGAAACAAGGTAAATCAACGGGAGAAATCGCTGAATACATCTTTGACAAATATGATGTCTCATACGACAGGCGGAGAATCCACTATATTACACAAAAATATGGCAAGTAGATCATTTGCTACTTATTAGCGCACGACTATCATCTACCACCGCCAGCACAGGCACAGGCGCACGATACACATGCACAAGCACAGGCACACGAGCGCCCGCTAAACGAGCTTCTGGCGGGTGGTGGGGGTGGGGGGCGGAAGGCGGTGGCGATTTGGTTGGCGAGGGTTTGGAATCCGGTGACGACGGAGTTGGCGAAGTGTTGGGTGCCGAGGACGGTGGCGTTGGCGAAGTTGGTGAGGGTGATGGGGGTGGTGGGGTGGATGGGGCCGGTGGGGAGGGTGGCGGTGGGGGTGAGGGTGTGGGGGCGGGGGTGGGCGGCGTAGAGCCACCACCAGTACCAGCCGGGGACGTAGTAGTGGTGGTAGGGTTTGATGCGGTGTTCGTAGTCGGGGGTGAGGAGGAGCCATTCGGCGTATTCGGTGAGGGCGCTGGCTTGGGCGGCGGGGGTGGCGGCGAGGTCGATTTCGCGCCAGGCCTGGTCGATCATGCGGGTGTAGAAGACTTTGGTGTCGGTGCGGCTGTACCCTTCGAGTTTGCGGGCGGTGGTTTTGATGAGGGTGTTGAGCATGGTGCGGATCTGGGTTTTGTGGAGGTTGCCGGAGGAGGTGATGGCTTTGAGGAAGAGGCGTTCATAGTAGTGGAGCCGGCCTTTTTGGCTGGCAGCGTTGGCGATGGCAGCGGGGTTGGCGTGGAAGGTGGGTTTGGCTTTGCCTTCGCGTTGCACGGTGACGAGGGCTTTTTTCAGTAAGCCAAAGACGATCATGGTGAAGACGCGGTCCAGGGGGGTTTCGTTGAGGACGGCGGCTTCGACGACCGTGAGGCCTCGGCGAATCCCGAGGGCTTCAACTTTGACAGCGGGGGGAAGATAGCCCCGTTTGACGAGGCGGCGGCCAAATCTTGCGAGAGCGGCGTTTTTGATGACGCTGATACAGCACGCGCCAAAAATGACGAGGAAAATCACGATGTAGACGAGGAATTCACCGTATTCGTCTAAGAAGGCCCAGATGTCAAAGCCGCCCGTGGTGCCGCCATCGGTATAGTAAGTGGTGATGTAGGATTCGTGATACGGGAAGCTAATCCCATGGAGAATCCCTTGATAATTCGATAAACTCGTGTATTCCCAGGTATAGACAAGGCTAATATTGGTCCAGTAGAAGCGAGTAGGGGCCGCGTAATGATATTTGGCTAACGTCCCATTGTAAAAGCCGTTGGGAAAATGCAGATGACAGCCGAGGTAATCGGTGCCCCGGTTATAAGCCGAGTCATACCAAGTTGGAGTGAACTCGTATCCAACATAACCTGGGGTGGCCGGGTCGGTATCGAGGTAGACCATGCGTTGTTGGTTGCCCCAGACAAGGAGGGTGCCATTGTCCCCCGTTCCCGGGCGGAGCGCGGAAGGAATGAGGATTTGAATACCGATACTAACGACTTCAGATGGCTCGATGGTGGTAAGTTCAACATACGAGGCGCCTTCAAGGGACCAAAAGGCCCGAAAACTTGAGAGCACATAATAGGAATTGGGAAGGCCAATGTCGATGTAATCGAAGTCAGTGCCATAATTTTCAAAGGTGATTGAATAATTGATGAGGGCCGAGGCGTCCATTTGAGGAAGCACGTGGACAGTCTCGTTTAAAACACGAAAATCATAGTTGAGAGGAGTAACGCGAGAGGATGTGGCACCATCCAATATCGAGCTAGTGGGGTGAATGCCTTGGGTTAGAATAAATGGGCTCGCCAGAGTGATGAAAAGGCAAACCAGCAATGCAAAAGGTAGAAGCCGTATTCGCGTCAAGAAATGTGCACGTCCTTTTAATGATCTTTATTCTTGGTTGTCTGTTGGTGTATCTCGTTCAAGAGCTTTTGGGCGCTTTCCAAATCGGTTCCAATGAGCGTATCGAGAACGCGCTCATCGAATTCTTCATTGGTAGCTTCAAGAATAACTCGACCCCAATAACCGCAGTGGAGACACCTGTATTTGGGTGGAGAAATCCCCATGGCGCCTCCGATATCATACCAGGTTTCCTGCCCCCGGATGTTAGGCGATTTACATTTAGGGCAAATTTGAATCCTAACCACCTTTCCCTCCTTTTTCAAGTCATCGAGTATTTGGTTGAGTTGTTTGATAATTTCCTCACTCGATAATTCTTCAGAAGATGGAGTTGATGAATCAGGAACCATCTGTGTGTTCAGCTCAATCAGAGTTCTCAAGGGATGAGGGGGCAAGTGTCTTATATGGGATTAGTAAAGACAGGCTTTTTTTCTTTCCGTCTCGATTTCACCATTTCACATCTTCAACGAGTTGTGAAACTTTTTTACAATAGGGGCAGGTGAGGACTACGGCGCCAATGCGAGGGTCGTAGGCGAGATTGTCTCGGCTAGGAGTTCCGCCACAGTTTGGACAACTGATCTGGCTGACGTCGAAGTCCCGAGGCAGATCGACTTGGGCTTGAACGACAACTCGTTCCGGTTGGCGTTGCCCAATGTATCCAAGGATAATGGCAACGACAATCATAATCCCAGCGGCTCCAAAGAGCACAAGGGCAGTCATTTGGTTTGCAACAAGATCTCCAACGGTGGCAATTAAGAACATAAGTCCAAGGAATCCTGAGGCAATTGCGATAATCCCAAAAAGAATTGCAATACAGGTTAGCGCTCTCATATGAGAGAGTGTGCTAGTTTTCACCTTTTATCCTTTCGCGTTAGAGCGCCAAAATCGCTCTTCTAATATTTGTAAGAGCGATCATAAAATAGGGATTCATGGACAGAAGTGCCTTTATAGGATAGCAGAATCGAGGAGTGTATAGGAAGTCCTAGTAATGGTTCGTTTACAAGTCGCATTGGATTACGAGAGCCTCGACGAGGCTCTGAAAATGGCCGAAAGAGTCGCACCCTATGTGGACATTATGGAAGTGGGTACTCCTTTAATTAAAGCTGAAGGGATTGGCGCCGTGAAAGCCCTCAGTAAAGCCCATCCGGATAAAGCAATCTGCGCGGATCTCAAAACTGCTGATGCAGGATATCTTGAGGTACAAATGGCGGCGCAAGCCTCAGCAAACTTGGTCACGGTGTTAGCTGATGCCTATAACGAGACACTCCTTGGGGCACTGCAAGCCGCTCACGAATATAGTGTAGAAATAATGGCCGATCTCATTGTCTCCCGCATCCCAATAAGCCGACTTGCTGACATCGTAGGTTTATCATACAAAGAAACACACATTCATTATGCTTGTGTTCACAGTGGATTAGACCGGCGGGCCGCTCGACGTGCGCCTTTATCAGAATTGGACCAAGTTGCCCGACTCCGTGGGCATCCTTGTCTTGCCGTAGCAGGGGGCATCCGCGTAGCGGACCTGCCTAAAATCATGGCATACCCTGTTGAGATTGTGATAGCAGGGGGAGGCATTACGAAGGCAAAGAATCCAGCCAAGGCGGCGCAATCGTTTCAAAGTAAAATTAGAGCCTTAACAATGACAAAGCCAAAAAATCATAGTTAGTTTTCGGTTGTTTCGGACTCCTTATCAATCCAGCCAAATTTTCGTTGAAGAGTCGTCGAGTAGTAGTCTTTCCAATCGTAATCCACTTGACGACCCCAATCACGGTAGATGCGGGGATCAATATAGGATTTCAGACTAGTTCCTAGATTCCAGGTCCGTGTTTTCTTTGCAATATCAACTTGGGCTTTGAGTTTATCTTGTGCGTCCTTCGCTCTTGCGAGGCGCTCCTTTGCAACCTCCACACTCCGTCGCGCAGTTGCAATAGAAGAGGCATAAGGACGATTCTTACCACGAGGAATCGGTTTCCCCTTCACTTTTAGTTCCTCAAGTTTTGCGGTTTGTTTCGTTTCCCGCTCTTTAAGGCGTGTTTGCCGGGCTACCAGATTAGCCTTTGCTTTTTCAATCCGGGCTTTGGCTTTCTTTTGTCGTTCACGAAATCGTTCTAAGCGTTTATTCCAGCCTTTGGGTGCCTGCTTGGTGTGATTACACACAATTGCGGCTTCGAGATTCGCGCGTTTGGCTGCGTTTTTCTTCACCCAATTGGGATCCTCAAATTTAACTTTTGATCGAGCCAAAGCAGTCCTAACGGTACTGCTTGCATGAAAAGTACGAAAGACCTTCGCGGTTAGTCCCGGCATTATCTCTGAAAGATAAGCATTCACATTTCGGCTTTTGACATCAGGGAAAATTTGAGGCCGATCACGGCTTGGATGTCCAGGTCCGTCACGGTTCGTGGTGTTGGGAGCCCGGGCATTTTCAATTAAGAATTGTAATTGTTTGACAACTTCTTGGGGGAGTTTAATCGTTTTGTGCCAAGGGACCGAGTCTTTCCCTAAAAACTGAAACTCAACAACGCCATCCTCCTTTATGGTGACATGTTCAGGTCGCAACGTTGTAGCGCCAACAGTATCTGCTTCATCTGGATCTTTTTCATCGCCTACACGGAGACTCAGCATATCTATTAGATAACAAGCAGTTGCGATTTTTCGGCGTCGGGCTTGGTTTGAATTCATGTCCTCCTGAATTGCTTGGCGCACGTTTTTAATGCGCTTTGCAAGCTGTTGAGCAACCTCGAACTTTTGTGCTTCACGATCTTGTTTAATTGAAGCTGTATCAGAAACCCAAATATATTTGATTTTTCCAGAAAGCTTGTCCTCCCATCGGGCTACCCAAAGACTATCTGATTGCCAGATACGTCCGCCCCAATCGCCCACAGGCATAGGAGCATCAGGGCTTAGATTGAGCGTAATATCCTGTTGTTGGGGACCTGGTTTCCATCGCCCGCGAAGAGGATGTTTGCCACGCCCCATAAAGATACAGCTGGGTTCAGCAGTCCAATTAGATATTTCAACTCGTTCTCCATCGATTTCTGCATACCCGTACTGTTCACGAAGGTCTTCACGATCTTTTTTCCGTTGTGCCGCTAAAGCCTTCCGGTCTTCAGTAGTCATGGCTTCTTTTTGTGCTTGCTCTCGCTCCCGCCGTTTGATACCCTCTTGAAATAAGTCATCTAAGTTCACTTCTTGGGGCTTTAGGACCGGTTTAATACCGAGAGCTTTACTAAAATCTTTAAGAAAATTTCGAACAAAGACTTGGTCTTCCCAGTAACCAAGGTGCCGTTTAGCGACCAACGCCATTGCCATTTGTTCCTGTTGGGCATCGAGTTCATAGTCAGTGCCACGGATTGTAAGAACCATTCCGGCAGGATTAGGAAGGCTTGTGACACGGATACCATTGTGAACCAGCCGTTTCATGGGGGAAGAGCCTCATTGTCTCGTTTCTGCGCCATCATCACAATTTGATATTTTAAGCGTTTGGGGAAATACTAGAAGTGAAGTGCTAAGAGCGTTTTCACAAGATCGATCTAAACCGCCTATTAGCGTACCCACTACTTTAAGCAGACCTATAGGCATTCGAGGAGCGAATGCTATTCTGTGGATTCGGGGCTGAGTATAAAGTATTGTTCGACAAAACTGAAAATCGCGTTGCCGAGAAGGGATCCGGCGAGTCCGAGTAAACCACCGATGAGAACAATGATTACAGCAAGAACACCGCCCATGCCTTCTAATCCTGCAAGAGCCCCGAAGAGATCAAGGACCACGATTCCGCCCAAGGCAGCATGAATACCAACGAGAATTCCCCAAGCAGTAAGACCACCCACGAAGCCCACTAAGGCAGCTCGAGAATATCGACGCACAAAGAAGCCCGTAAGTGCTGCAGCAATGATTGCCCCAGACCAACTAATTAGATAAAGCAGAAGTATTGTCAAAACGAGGGTAAGGAGAAAGGTTTTGAGTAAATTCTGTTGAGCGAACGCGCCATAGATTTGTTGTGCAGTTGTCATTTGGTATCACCCCGTGAGAATGAGAATGGATTCTATTCGAAATGAAAAAAGCAGAAGATCATCGATATCAAAGTACATATAGTCGATGTGGTAATCCCCGACAAGGAACAGCTGGAAGAGTTGGTCGCTGTAATGTGAGGAGAGAGGATTCCCACTTTGACCGCCAGGGATTACGCTGAGCGCATGCATTGGCTCCTTTAGATTGACAATGAGACGTTCGCTTGGACCACCTGTGGCCGCACCTTGCTCCCGGGCCCACATGTTGACACGGGATGGATTTACAGTGACTCCACTACCATC
>JABXGX010000050.1 GCA_016550405.1 archaeon
AACCAATGAAGCCTCGACGAGCAGCAGTTATAGTACGATCATCTAATTTGGAAATATCTTGTTTGATATTAGACCAATAGACTTGGCCTGCACTGGGACGAAGTGTCCCGCCGAGAATGTTGACGAAAGTAGTTTTTCCACTACCCGAAGGACCAACAACGGCGACAATTTCGCCTTGGAAGATTTGTAAGGATACGCCACGAAGAGCGACCGTTTCGATTTCGCCGGTCTGGTAGATCTTATAGACATCATTGGCCATAAGGACCAGATCTTCGGGGACTTCTGCGAATTCTTCCTCTTTGACGAGACCGGTTGATAGTCCAGATATTTGATCCATGGTTAACAACTCATATAATTACAGGTTGCGGAGCACCCGCCCAACGTTGATACGACCTGCACGGCGTGCAGGAATGTAGGTACCTATACTCATTCCGACGATAACTATACCAAGTACAATCACGAGGACAAGGAGCGGAACTGCGAGTGTGAAGGGTACTACAAAGGGAAATGGAAAGAGACTGAGTAGCACGTTCATGAGGAGCCAAGAGAATACAAAGCCAAGAGCTAAGGCAACTAGAAATGAGGTTAGTATCAGCCCGATGAATTCTCCAAAGACAATCGAGATGATTTGTCTTCGTGTACTTCCGACCGCTCGCATGATAGCGTATTCGGTTTGGCGTTCAGAGACTATTACACCGACGAAGAGTGTGAGTGCGATGATGCTGATGATTAGACAGGCAAGGAATCCAATGGAGAGAATGCTGACTACTCCTCGGTTGAAAAGGTAGCCGTCAGGATAGGCTTCTTCAAGAGAGAAGGTTGCAGGTGAGTAAACTCCAATTGGAAATCCTAGTCCACGAATGTTAGATTCTACATCATCTATTTCGGAATCGCCATTGGTTAAGGTTAGGATAAGCTGGGTGTTAGTCATGTTAAGGCTAGTAAGATAACTAAGGTTCACAAAGGCGTAAGGTTGGGCAGCTTGAAATTGAAAGCCGTTTGTGGTATCCGGTGGACGAAGAGGATCTTCAGGGTCAAAATATCCTAATCCGGGAGCACTTTGTCCAATACCAACAATGGTGAAGAGCGCGTCTTGAACCACCCCCCCACCACCCTGATCATAGACGAGAATGCCTAAATCTCTTCCCACCCAGCGTCCAAGTCGTTCAGCGATGGTGCGTGGTAGGATGACTCCGTTAGGTGTATCCTGGAGTCGGTTAAGAACGGTCACAGGATCTTCTCCGATAAAACTACTTGGATCCCAATATCCAATCTCGCCATAAGCGTCGGTATCTATTCCGTAGATGGCAAAGGAGATAGTGCCAACAAGCCCCCATGTACGAACAAGGGGGGTTGCGGCTTCAACACCAGAAACTTGTAGAATATCTTGAACCCTAGTGGTTGGTACCCAATTGCTTTCTACTCGGACATCTGCTCCAATGAAGTACTCGATTTGCCGATTAGCGTTATCTTGCACGGTATAGGCTTCAACAACTGCGAATACTGTTACTGAGAAAGTGAGTGTTAGGATAAGAAGGAGGGGAACAATGCGTTCTCGTCGAGTGCGCATACTTTTCTCAAAAATGAAAGCTTTTTCTCCAAAGATTCCACGGAATCCCCGTGTGAGTCCTGCAACTCCTCGACGCACAATTCGAGACCCTGCATCACTTAGAAGTGTCCAAATCACAACTGCGTAGATGAATTGGAGGATGGCGACCATCGGGGTTGCGGGGAAGAAAAGAACGGCGAAAACAAATGCTACGAGGAGAATAAGACAGATAGCAAAGTAGAATGATATTGCCAGGAGATCCGATTCCCCAGGAGGGTTGATGCCGACCATGGCTTGGTATATTTCGGTTCGTAAGAAGGATCGGACATAGATTAGAGTAAAGACGAGGGGAGGAATGATACAGGAGATAAGGGCGATAAGCCAGGTGAGGGGTTCTAGGCGTACAACGGAGAAGAACTCAAAGAAGACATTCATGTCAAATATCAGGAATCCTGTAGAAGCGGGTATGAGCGAACCGACGAATAAACTTAGAAACACACCAAAAACCAGGGCTATGATGGCGATGACAATGAATTCGAGAATGAATGCAGCATAAAGTTGGCGGAAGCTTGCCCCTCGAGCCCGGAGGATAGCGACCTCTGATCGGCGACCACTCAGGAAGATATTCGTGGCAAAGGTCGTGAGAAAGATTGATAGAATGATAACAGGGGCAACCAGCACTGCCATGGTTTGACGTGAGCGATAAGCGGCGATGTATTGTTCAAGATACAGGAGCTGACGTTCTCCCCCGACAATGATGTCACCTTGGAACGCAGCTTCTGATTGCACCTTAACATTACGGATAATTTGTGGTACTCGGTCAATTCCGAATGCAAGAACTTCAGAAGGATCCAATCGAACTAGTAATCGGGGAAAGAGAGCATTTGTTGTAAGAACGTCCCGTTGCCCAGCATCCAACTGCTCATAATGAAAAATGAGCCCATCATTCCATCCGAAAACATTCTCCAACCCTGAACCAGGATAATTAGTTCGACCAGAACCTGAAAACGTCCCATAAAGAACTGTATCTTCGGGTCTGAGATTATAGATTCCGACCACTTGAACATTGGTTATATTGAATTGAGCAATATCCCCCATCGTTGTGGGATCATCATACATAGAGGCAACTGCTACGTTGATGTAACTACCTTCTTGAATGGTCATGTTCAATATCTCTTCGGCATCTCTTACTACTCGTGCACTGACTAGGCATTGACCAGGTTGAACAGAAAAGCTGCCATTATAATCAAACTTGGATTGCACCTGAGAGAGAAATGAGGGATCAACAAAAAACGTCTGAAAATCTTTGACATCATTCTCATACGGATATGGCAAATAGGGGTCACTAGCTGCTTTAGTGGTGCCGTTGAGGATGCCTATTGATTGGTATATGACATAAGATGCCTCATATACGGATTGTGACATAAACCAGCTTTGAACTGAAAAAATCATCTGCGTATCAACGGGATATTCAAACCGTTGGACAATGTTGTATTGGAAAATGTTATCATCAAAATAATCATTAATGGATACACGAGTGCCGGTATCAGTCCAGACAAAAACTGAGGAAACAAGGCATACCCCGATAACAATTCCTAGTAATAAGCTTAAGGAGCGAGTTTTGTGCTTTCGAATACTGTTACCGACATAACTGGCAATATAACTTCGACTACCAGTTACGTTTAGGGAGCCCGCTCGAGTCTCCACGGACCCACTCATGACTTGGCCTCCTTAACCTCGGCTTCTTTTCCGTACATGGAAGTGTCAGTGTGAAGCTTTCCATACTGGAGGACAAGAATTCGGTCTGCGGCACTAGCAACTTCTGGGTCGTGTGTGGCAACGACCATTGCCTTCCGTTGATTATGTGCTAGCTCTTTGAAGAGCTTGATAATTTCCACGCCAGTAGCAGTATCCAAGTTTCCTGTAGGTTCATCGGCAAGCATGATGACAGGTTCATTGGCTAAGGCGCGTGCCACTGCAACTCGTTGCATCTGTCCACCGGACATTTCGTTGGGGTATTGTTCGGCAGAATCGCGCATCCCAACAACATCTAACAAATCAAGTGCTCGTTGAACGCGTTCCTCTTTTGACATGTCAGCAAAAATCATGGGAACTTCAACGTTTTCACGGGCATTCATGATATCTAATAAATAAAATCCCTGAAAGACAATGCCTATCTTGTGTCGCCGCATTAAGGAGAGTTCTTTGTCTCCTAATCCATTAAGGGAAGCGCCATCGATGACAATCTCGCCTTCTGTAGGTTTGTCTAGAAGCGCAAGAAGATTGATCAATGTGGTTTTTCCGCTACCACTTGCACCCACAATAGCGACAAATTCGCCCTGTCGGACTTTGAAATCTAAACCCTTCAGCACTTCAACCTTGAGGTCTCCATCATCATAATTTTTGATTACCTGGTTGCATTCAATGACAATACGGTTGGATGACAAGCTAAGCACCTATATGGTCACTATTGCGGGATCTGGAAGGTCCAGCTGAGCCAGCATCACAGTTCTCAGCTTTAAGTTGGTGGCATGTGCAAAATTTAGCTTTAGAAGTTTTTGGTTC
>JABXGX010000295.1 GCA_016550405.1 archaeon
ATCCTTCTTAGTGCCATTAACTTGGCTCTTAGTTCCCAGATTCAGACTAGCTCAGATTACATTGAATCTGAAGCTTAAATCGGATTGCATGAGGTTGGATAGTTAATCAGGTCATAAAAAATCATAAAACTCTCTTATGTCCAAGCTCCAATTGACAAATCTGGCTATCCTCATATCTTTCGAAGCGTATGATTAGCCAGATGTTTTCAACTAACGGAGCTGCCGCTTAGATAAAGAGTACTTCTGATTTGGGGTCTGCTGCAACTCCGTTATTAAATAAGGGTTCTTAGGGAGTCACAATGTTGAACCAGAACTCAAAGTCATCTAGCAGACTGATGAGTTTAGCAAGTTTCTTCGGGTTGCCTTCCAGCTTGATTTGTTTCGATTTCACAAGGTCATTGATAGTGGTTTCTTGGAGAATCACAGAATTTAGCTGCGTCCGGGAGAGAGTCAATGTCACATCCGCTTTGGGATCTAATGGCCCTTTCTTGTGATTCAAGACCGCGTTTTCTAACACCAAAACATACTGGTCTTTGGTGTCAGTGAAGTCCAAATTGATTGTAATATTAACCCCCTCCGCTTTGGGACCATTAAGGCGAACGGCTAAATAATCAAAGAATTGACCTGTAGTGGTGGCCTTGATTACATCAGCAGACCCGGTTTTGATCATTGGGAGATCCTGCACACCTTCTCGGAGCTCTTGGGCACCAGCAAGGTAACAATTACGCCAAAGACTCGATTCAGCTTGATAACCCAATTGCTCTAAGGCATCGGCTTGGAGTTCACGGGCTGCTTGATTCTTCGGATCAGCAAATACAATGTGGTTCACGACTTGTGCAACCCATCGATATTCACCTTTATCGAAGTACTTGTTAGCTTTCTGAAGAACTGCATCAGCACCTCCCATAAACTCTACATAACGAATGCTAGCATCAACAGGGGGCAATTTGTGCAAGCTTGCAGGATTTCCATCAAAGAACCCGAGATATTTTTGATAGACTGCTTTTGCGTCATGGTTCACGCTTCCATAATATCCCCGATTGTACCAGGCTTCCGCCAGGCTTTTTGGTAAAACAAGCATCTCGGCGATTTCCAACATTGTATAGCCATGGTTTGCGAGCCGTAAGACCTCATCATGGATGTATTTGTAGACATCCCGCTGTTTTTTCAGGAAGGTCAGGATTTTGTCTTTGCCCCAGACAGGCCAATGGTGACTCATGAAACAAAGCTCACTTTCATTTGCGAAGAGAGTCATGGCTTCGTCGATATAATTGGCCCAAGCTAAGGCATCGCGAACTTCTGCCCCACGTAATGTGTAAAGGTTGTGGAGGTTGTGTGAACAGTTCTCAGCCATACACAGGGCTTTGAATTGAGGAAGGTAGAAGTTAATTTCAGTTGGCGCTTCAGTTCCTGGAGTGAATTGGAAAATAAGGTCAACCCCATCAATTGTCATTTTTGCACCAGTTTCACGAATGATATCGGTTGGAGCTATTAACCCAATGGCTCCAGTGGAGACAGTTTTCCCTAACCCTGCATCAATAACGCCTTTCTCATCTTTAGGTAGTAGAATCCCATACATGTAGGTGACCCGACGGCTCATAGCATTTCCTGCCAAGAGGTTCTCACTAATTGCATAGTGCATAAAACCTTCCGAGGCGATGATTTTTGTTTTTCCGGATTGGACATCCGTTTCTGATACAATCCCCTTGACACCACCCCAGTGATCGGCATGGCTATGGGTATAGATAACGGCTTTTACTGGTTTCTTTCCTACATGCTTGTATACTAATTCAAGGGATGTTTTTGCTGTCTCCTCGGATACGAGAGGATCAACAACAATGTAGCCACTGTCACCCACGATGAAACTGATGACTGAGAGATCATAACCCCGTACTTGATAAATGCGGTCATGAATTTGGAATAGCCCATGAAGCATGTTCAAGCGGGCTTGCCGCCAAAGGCTCGGATTCGCCGTGGGAGGCGCTTCTTCTTCATTAAGAAAAGCAAAGGATTTCAAATCCCAAACAGGGCGTCCGTCTTGATTTCGAATGACAGGGTCTTCGAGTTTAGCAATGAAACCGCGTTGGGCTGCTTCCCAATCTTCTTGGTCATCCCATGGTAAGATGGGATCATCAAATACTTTTTTATTGGCTTCTTTGGTGAATTTTGAGGCATCTTTTCTTTTTGACATCTTCTATTACATCCCCCTTGTGAATTTTTCAAGAGTCGAATATGGATATATTAATTCTTTCAATTATTGAATGATTCAAAAGAAGCTGGTTTAGGAATTGAAGCTAACTTAAAACTAGCCAAGATTATTTTGACAAAATTGGCTATCCTCATATCTTGTGTTTACGCTTCAACAGTTTCTCTTGTTGCCAGTCGACTTTTAACGGGAATAATCAGTTCAGGCTGTTGAGCTACTGGTGTAGTGACAATTTGCAATACTTTCCAAAAAACCCATCCGACAAGACAAAACAGTCCTAAGTAAACAACTTCTAACGTGACACCAATAGCGATGGAAACTGGTCCGAGCATTATCAGTCTTATATTAATCGGAATTAAGAATGGAAAAACCAGTAAGAGGAGAGTTATGAGAAATATG
>JABXGX010000296.1 GCA_016550405.1 archaeon
ATGAACGGCGGACCCAGACTGCTATTAGTCAAGTGACCGGAGTATCCACAAACACCATTCAAACCCGATACAGACAATTCTTCCATGAGCTCCAGATTAAATCTAAATAACTACATTAGCAGACAATGTGACTTTGAATTCAAAGTTCAAATTAAATGTGGTCAATCCACACATTTGACTAGGTGGTATGCGATGGATTCGTTTGACGTAATGATGGTGGCGTTAAGGTTCAATGAAAAGATCAATCAGCGAGATTTGGGTGGCTTGATAGGATTAATGGCGGAAGAGCATGTGTTCATTGATAATGCGGGCGACAGGGATACGAATATGCAGGAAGGCTGGAGGCAGTTCTTTGCGAATTATCCGGATTAACGGAATATCTTGACGTCGGTGACGGTAACACGAGATGTGGTGGTGATGCTGGGGCATTCGACATGTTCGGCAGAACCGAAGCTGAAGGGTCCGAGTATGTGGACAGCGAAAGTGTGTGATGGGAAAGTTGCTAAGTGGCGAGTGTACTGGTTAGATGAAAGATGAATGAAATCAGGTGAACGATATCTGAGTTTTGAAGGGCTTAGTAGTTAATGGGAAATGCATTTTATGGAAACCTAGTATCCCGGGCCATTGGATTCTTCGAAATAATGGAGGTAGAAGTATGAAATCTGCTAGGCTGGCCCGATGGCTTGGAATGGCGCTGATTGCTTGGAGCATTGCTAGTATTTTCATCGGTATCGTGCTATTTTTTATTCCGATTAGCATTCTCCAAGGGATTGGGCTTCAAGCGGTGCTGTGGGGAGTCATTGATGCCTTGATTGCCGTAGCAGGAGTGCTACGGAATAAGGAACTGCCATCGGATAAGGTAGCGCGGTTTCTTCAAATCAATGTGTTCTTGGATATCGGCTATATGGTAGTTGGAGTGTTACTGATAGTCCTTCTGTGGATGGATTCCTTTATTCTCGGGAATGGGATAGGAGTCATCATTCAAGGCGCTTTCCTGTTCGTGTTAGATCTGTACTTCTATCAAAAATTCAAGGCACGTGCTGAATCCAGTACCACAGAGTCTAGATGAATATTGCACCGCTGGAAAACTAGCGAGATTTTTTTTGTTAATTTAGGTCCCCGGTCTTCTTTAATCCATTAATAGGACTCATTGGTTTCTGGGTCAAGTTCAGCAAGGATGCCCCCGGGCTGCATCAGGATTTCGATATGAGCACCGTACCCAGCAAGGACAATTCTTTGATGGGAATTTCATGGATGGGGTCATGGGCTGATTGACCAAAGGTGATGCACCGGGTCACCTTTTCAGGAGTGTTCCAACGAAAATCATTGTGCGAACAAGTCCCATCTAGCTCACCTAACCATCATTGGCTGATGAATGGATAAAAACACTCTCACCGAAGCATGATGTTCGAAATTGAGTGTAAGCTTTAGATTACCAGTCATTAAGCCGAATACGTTTGTCATGCAGAATGGCCCAAATATAACTCTGTCCACGAACCAGTCCTATCAGTTCTCCCGGTCCTTCTAAGGGGACATGCCGAAATGCTGACATAAGATTCTTACGAGTCAAAGAGTAATCCAATCGATCGATAAGGAGCGTATGTTCTTGGACATGATATTTGAACTTCAGTCCCCTTTTCGTGTAGAAGACTTTTCCTTCGTTGAGCATTATTCGTTGCCATACATCGGAAAATGGAATCATTAGGTCCTTCACTCCGTACTATCGTTATCCTGGGAATCATTATTTATCTTATCCTCTCCAAGGAGCCCTTATGAAGTCAGTGAAACAGATGATAGCAATTGGTCGACAATTCCTCAAGGCTTACGATTGGAATCAAGGACCAGATATACAGACGGACCAACAACGAGGGATCCCAGCACCACCCTTTCAGAAACCGTATCCTACTGATGCTCAATTAATTGATTTGGTGTCTCCTCAGGATTTTACAATTCCTCCAATACCGTTACTGGAGGCCATTAATCGCCGCAAAAGTCGCCGCGGGTTTATTACCGAACCTCTGTCTTTGGAAGAACTTTCTTTTCTTCTTTGGGCCACTCAAGGAATTCGTGAAGTGGCAATCGATAATCGACACGGCAGGATTGAAACCACAAAACGGACCGTTCCATCGGGAGGATCACGCCATCCATATGAAACCTATCTAGCAGTTCAGAATGTGACAGACCTCCAACCTGGACTATACCGCTATCTTGCCTTAGAACACAAACTGCTAGAGATCTCACTAAACGAACCGGACCTGAATACTCGGATAAGCGAAATCTGTCATCAACAAACCTTTGTCGCCCGTGCTGCGGCTATCTTCATCTGGGCAGTTCTTCCGTATCGCATCGAATGGCGATATAGTGTTGCTGCTCACAAAGGAACCGCCATCGAAGCAGGTCACATCGGACAAAACCTCTATCTAGCCTGTGAGGCTATTGGGGCAGGCACTTGCGCCATTGCTGCTTATGATCAAGTTGCTATCGATAGACTTCTTGGCCTAGATGGCACTGATGAATTTGTAGTTTATATTTCACCTGTTGGTAAAATCCCTCTTTATAGTCGTTATACTCCCAGATGATGAGATAGTCTGATACCGATACACACTAATCTAAGACCATACGGAATATCTGCTTATTACTGGATGTGATTAACGATGCCACGTGTAATCGATTTTGAGCTTCCTGCTGATAATGTTGATCGCATTGCGAAATTCTACCAAACGGTCTTTGGCTGGAAAGTTGAGAAATGGCCTGGCCCCATCGATCACTGGTTCCTAATTACTGGTGTTGATTCTGAACCAGGAATTAATGGGTCGTTTGGGAAACGAGAGGATTTTCCTGAAGGCATACCGGTCACTGTGATTGGTGTTAATGATATCGATAAATACATACAATTAATCAAAGCAAACAAAGGCACTCTTGTAGGTAGCAAAATTACCATACCCGGTGTGGGGTACTATCAATACTTTAAGGATAGTGAAGGCAACCTCTTAGGTATGATGGAATACATTTCAACAGCGAAGTGACACGAACTTAGATGAGAACGCAAATGGATCCACTACTTCTAAACCTACCAGAAACACTCAGCACGCCTCGGCTCTTAATTCGAAAATATAGGGCTGGTGATGGACCCGCTATCTATGCTCTCTTGGAACGAAACGAGAATCGAGCCTTTCTTTTCCCAAATGTAGAAGAAGTCGCTACTCTGCAGACAGTCGAAGCAGCAGAACTAAAAGCCCGTAGACATGCTGCGGAATGGGAGTCGCGCAAACGATTCGTGATGGGCATCTGGACCAAAACTACCACCTCCTATATTGGTGAACTTTGGATCGAACCCCAAAACTGGGAGGTTCCCTCCTTTGAACTTGGCTGGTTTCTGGATAAAGGCGCTCAAGGAAAAGGTTTGGCCACTGAAGCTACACAACTTTCTCTCGACTTCATTTTCCATCATCTCCATGCACACAAAATCATTGTAATCACCCGAGATACCAATCACCGCAGCATAAAATTGGCAGAACGAATAGGGTTCAAACGAGAAGGCCATTTTCGTGAAGCCCGAATCGAGAAAGGCGAACGTTATGGCCTTGTATATTTTGGGCTTTTAGCTTCTGAGTATTCGAAAACACGTTCGGGTTGATTTGATGTTGTTTTATGAATCATCGGGTTCGTAAAAAGCATGCTCCGCTATCATTTTTTCAGAATTTCACTCCTAGCCGGTAACCAAGACCATAAATTGCACTACCTGTGTTTCAATTTATGAAACAGCATCAAGGATAGTTGGTAATAGTGCATTTAAGGGCGCTGAAATACTGTAGGACTGTAATTTTCGTTCTGAGCATCCTCTTAGTTGGTGTAATTACTCCTCCTCTTTTTCACTACGATTCGAACACTACAGTTGCCCAGAAGACACTTGATATGGCTTCTGCCCGTGTTGCCATCTATAATGTCCAACGATTCGATAATTTTAGTTTCATCGCATGTATTCATTTGTTTGAATGGATGAATGCCTCCGTCGAACTCGTCTCAGCAACCCAAATCCAGTATGGGGTGCTTGATCGCTTTGATCTCTTAGTGCTACCCGCTCATGGACCCAGCACCTACGAACATGATTTAGCTCCAATTGGAAAAGAACGAATCAGACAATTCCTCGCCACGGGAGGCTCACTCTTTAGTGTATGTCGAGGCACAGAATTCGCCGTAATTCAGTTAGGACTTATTGATGCAACCTTACACTATTTCGGTCCTATTGGTGTCCAATGCCATGATACTCACAATGGCGAACTAGCTGTTAGTGAGATGCTTGTAAATCGTGCTTCCACCGGTCCCGACCTGTCACAGGAACCCGATTCTTATATGGTCTTTACAACAGGCGCTTCCTATTTTGAATTCCACGACGACACTCCAGTTATTCCTCTTTTATCGTATGCAGAGTCGGGGTTACCGGGTGTCATCGCATTTCGATATGGTCAGGGAACAGTCTGCCTTTCTAGCCCGCATCCGGAATTCGAGGAAGGAGATGATCGCGATGGGTTAAGTTCAGATCATGTCTCCCATTGGCCGACCTACCAGAATCTCATAGATCCTGACTCCGAATGGAACTTGCTCTACAAAGTTTCATGTTGGCTCCTGGCCTCCTCGCCAGGCATCCCCTCGTCATGGTATCTCGGCTCCTTAGTTCTGATTGGAGGAGTGTTCAGCGTCGTTTTGGTTGTAACTCTTATAATTGATATTAAAAAACGAAGAAGGTGAATTATTGTCCTCTTACAGAATCTGGATTCTAGCGTTGCTTCCCTTGCTTCTTGTACCTTTTACTTTAAACGCCGAGTCAAGTGTAGTAAACGGTTTTGTTCCCTTCCGTGATTATTGGCCGACATCAGGATGGCGTGGGGTCATTCCAGAGGTCCAGGGAATGAATTCTACGCTCTTAGATGAGTTCTGGGCCACTA
>JABXGX010000297.1 GCA_016550405.1 archaeon
AAAGCTACTGCCCTAAATGATCTTCAACAAAAAAGCACAACCATGTTTGAAGCCATCACTCAGGTTCTAGACAATGCAAAAGAGGGCCTTGTAACTCAGACCCAACAAACCGGAAGACGAATTAGCCGTACTCTGAGTAAAGAACGCCAAACACTGAAAACTGAATATCAGACTTTAGCAAAGGAAATCACTGCAAGAGCCAAGACTGCAGAAACCACCGCGGTGAATACTTTACAACTCTTCTCAGCCCAGACTGAACCAACCTTGAATCGTCTACGAACACAAGCAGGAGAAACAGAAGAAATTCTTATCGGCCTTTGGGACACGTTGACAAAAATGGAACCTGCAGAAGCTGAACGCACCTGGCGCATCGTCACCTGTGAGGGCATTCAGAATCACCTCTTGGATATGTTTAGACGAGTCGACGAAACCATTACATTGGTCTATCCTTCGTTTGATGAAGTGCCAGTCACTGAACTAAGTAAAATCCAACCTCAAAACCGCGTCCACATTATTACTACGTTAGATGGTGAAAAACAGCAAGCTAGTGCTCAAAAGCTTCTTCAGCAGGGTAATATCCGAATTTGGAACAATCCGAATATGGAATTCTATGGTGGTTCACGTGACGGTGAAGAGGTTCTGATTGCCCCAACATATGGTAATCAAGGTGAGATTGTTGCTGTTGTTAGTGATCAAGCAAGTTACATTGCCTTATTCAACCAAACCCTAGCACCACGATGGATATCTGCTTCAAATGAGATTCGTCTCCGACGCTAAGAGCCCAATGCCGCTATGTGCGTCCAACTCGTTCTGTTGAGGCTTTTCGTTTGAACTGTGTCTTGTATAGCTCTTCGACTCGTTGAATCGTGTCTGCTTCTTGTGGATCCTTGTCAAAGCGTAGGTGTTTGATCCGAGCAAATCGTAGTGCCATCCCAGATTTGTAAGTAGGACTGCGTTGAATTTCATCATATTCAACTTCTACAACAATGCGAGGTTGCACGGTAACAATTCCACCTCGTTGTTCGATTTTGAGTTCGAGTAATCGCTTGGTGATTTCTTTAAATTCTGCATCTGTTAGCCCCTTGAACGTTTTCCCTAGCATATGATACACACCAGTTTCGGGATCTTGAGCAGCCAGATGATAATCACTAAGCCATTTGTGGCGACGACCAGTTCCCCATTCAGCTGCAATAATCACCAGATCAAGGTTTTCCATGGTTTGCTTAACCTTTAACCATGCCTTTCCCCGTGTTCCAGGTTGATAAGGGCTATCCAAACGTTTTGCCACGAGTCCTTCATGGCCCGCCTCAATTGCTTTAGCAAAAAACGCCTTTGCGGCATCTGAATCAGATGTGACCAATTGTTCTACTAATGAAATAGAGCCACAAAGAGCGGTTAGCCGTTGTCGTCTACTATCATATGGCATATCAATAAGGACTTCATTATCTTGCATAAATACATCAAACAGGTAAAGGGTAACCGGAATCTCACTAATCATTTCCTCGACATTTCGGAGTCGCCTAAACCGTCGCATAAGATGTTGGAAAGGATAAGGACGACCATCAGAACCTTCAGCAAGCACTTCTCCTTCAAGGATACAACTCTTCACTGCTATCTCTTGGTTAATTATCTCCACGATATCAGGCAAACTGACAGTGACATCTGTGAGTCGACGACTGAATATCTTAATCTTTGATTGGTTATTTTGCCGTTGAAGATGGATTTGAACCCGAGCGCCATCCAGTTTCATTTCGAAAGCGGATGTCCCATCATGAATCTGTAATGCATCATCTACATCCTCTGCTTGTGTGGCTAGCATTGGTAATAGGGGGGTAAATGCCTGTAATTGCACCTCTTGGAGGCCCTCCACGCCTTTATAATACGAAAGTCGTGTTACCTCACCAATATTACCAGTTAGCATATTAGCACGCCGAACGAGTTCTAAAGGTAAATTGAGTGTTCGAGCAATACTGCTTTCAAGCATCCCTTCACTGAATCCGATACGTTGATCACCGACAAGGAGTTTTGCGATATATTTAGCTTCGAGTGGAGTTGCCCGCGTAAATAATGCCCGTAACAATCCAGTTTTTCGTTTCCTTGAACCTGGTCCTTGCGCATCCGCGATATCGATGAAGGTAGTGTACACATCTGAGATGGTTAAAGCTGACGAAAACAGTGTGGATTGCCGAACGGTTTTAGATTGCATAAATAGTTGATGAACAACTTCACCAATATCACCGGATTGTGCAAAGAGTGAATGCACCAGTTCTGGAGAAGGATTGAGCAGCTCATTGAGAATCTGATTTAGGGCCTTCCAATCCAGTGCTAGGGCCCGTTGGCTCGTCCGTGGAAATGGTCGTCCAATTAACAGCAGAGCTGCAGCTTCGATTTCACTAAAAGAAAGCTTGGAGAGGAAACTTCCAGCCAAATCCATTTTTTCGAGGCGTTTTGTGGTTCTCATTATTGCCTCAGAGGTTTCAGCCAATTTTCGAAACGGTTTGAATGACGAGTTGGGAGTTGTTGACATTAGAGAACCCTTCTTTTTCTAGAAATTCGGCCTTCCTACAAGCGTGAATTGCCCCTGAATTCAATAGGGGCTCCCATCGAGTCCACTCCCCCGTGAGACTGGGGGAGGGCTGTTTGTCGATGTAAGCCATCCAAGAAATCTTGTTATAGCTCCCCTTTCAAGATGTCGGAAAGTCATTTGTAGAACTTTAGAAAAGACCCAAGCATATTCAGGATATTTTTCCTTGACCTTAGGAAGATCATTTTGCTGTTTTGTATACGTGATATATGTTCGCTTTTCCTGTGGCTTCAAACGATTCAATTCCCTATTTTGTTTTCGCTCAGCTAAAGCGAAGTTGTAGATTAGACGACATTTCTCTGATAAGTCCCATAGAACTTGTTTCTGTTCAGCCGTAGGAGAAATTCGAATCTTCTTTGTAAACACCAACTGGCTCAGGGTAAAACATCCTTCAAAATTTTTCAATTACCGTTCTAAGCAAGAAGCACCCACTTTTTTCAGGCAATAATTTCTCAGCAAACAAGCTTAAAAAGTGTGCTTCATTACATCTTTGATAAATTTTTGTTACAAAGGTTCTGAGAATATGAAGGTTCATGAATTATCCTCTGCATCCCGAAGCGTCAATATCCGTTTACGTGTACTTTCCCTTGAGCCAGTTCGAGATGTTCAAACACGGTATGGGAAAGCCCGCGTCACAACCGCACAAGCTGGAGATGAAACAGGCACTATCAAGCTTTCACTTTGGAATGATGATATCGACAAAGTTGATGAAGACACCATTGTGGAAGTGGAAAACGGGTTTATCAAAACCTTTCGCGGTGAAATGGAGCTCTCAGCAGGTCGTTATGGAACAATAGCAGTCGTTGATGATCCTGAGTTTCCATCACGCGAAGAAATTAAGAGCAAACATCCAGGCGAATAACATTAAATCAAATCCTGCCTAGGTTGTTTACATTCGAGGGAAGACAGTTGTTTATTGAGGCAATTATCGCCTGGTTACAAGCCATTGATACATGGATTGATAGTATCATATTACTCCTTGTTTCCTGGGTTCAAACTCTAGGTCCACTTGGTGTCTTCATTGGTGTAATGATTGAGACATTTATTGCACCTATTCCATCACCCCTCGTTCCGATGGCAGCGGGGTTCTTCTTAACATTAGGATTTGATCCAGTTTCAGCAATTTTAGTTATCTTGTTCAATGTGATGTTCATAGGAGCTTTTGCTGCAACAATTGGGTCATTCTTCGGCTATGGTATTGCCTATTTTGGTGGGTATCCTATCATCGAAAGATATGGCAAATATCTTGGAACATCCATTGAGGAAATCCAATATATGCGCAAAAATATGGAAAAATCCTCACGCGATGAAGTCTACCTTTTCACTGCACGGGCTGTTCCCATCATCCCGCTTTCTGTTGTCTCCCTTCTTTATGGAGCCCTTCGTGCAGATCCCAAACGATTTGCGCTGATTACATTCCTAGGCTCGCTGCCTCGATATTTGGCATTAGGACTTTTAGGATGGATTATTGGGGTTGGCTTCACGAGTGTAGCCCAGGTGATAGATCTATTCGAAACTCTGATTCTTGTGCTTCTTATCATCTTCTTAGTGGTCTTTATCGTCTACAGAGTAATTATTCGTCGTCGTGCACGGCATTCACAAATGATGTCAACTGAAGAAGAGACCTAGGATTCAGAGTGTGGATCGCCCACAACCGCTGGACGTAATTCAAAGAAAAAGAGCACTTTGCAGCCCTGTTCTTGTAGATCAGCTTGGAGGGCGGCTGCACGACCCTTAGCGTCATGAATCGAATCGTAAAGCGGGGAAACACAAATGGGCATAGTTTCACCTGGTGGAGTAAGACAGCCAAAGTCTTCTGGTACTTTCGCCGGTGGAGGGAGTCGAGATGAGACGCGAAACTTCCCATCGAGGATGCTAAGCCATATTTCGGGATATTTGCACTCAGTCATTAAAGCCACACGCATTCGAACTTAGTAGGAACTAATAAGGCTGAACAGTTGTTAATGGTTTCGGAAGCATTCGAATTCCAAGAGTGGTGTTGGATTTGACGCAATTGATTGCTGGTGTTGATGAAGCTGGTCGAGGTCCAGTTATAGGTCCTCTTGTGATTGCAGGAGTAGTGATTAGCCCTTCTCAGGAAGATACACTTCTTGAGTGGGGAGTACGTGACTCAAAGCAATTAAGCCCCGGTCGCCGTGAAACCCTTGCGCATCATATTCGAAAAGTGGCGACCAAAGTAGAAATTTTGGAAATCAGTGCAAAACAAATCGATACCGATCGCCAGAAGAAGAGCCTCAACGTCTTAGAGGCCGACTGGATGGCACAGGTGTTGAATCGACTACACTGGGATGTGGCGTATGTTGATGCTTCGGATGTCAATGCGGATCGTTACGGGCGAATGATTACTGCCCAGTTGAAAAATCCAAAGAGCCTAATCAGCGAACACAAGGCTGATTCAGCTTATCCCATTGTCGCTGCAGCCTCAATCATTGCAAAAGTTCGACGTGATCAACGAATTCAGGAATTCCATGAGCAGTACGGAGACTTTGGGAGTGGGTATCCTAATGACCCCAAAACTCGCCATTTCCTTACTAAATGGATTAAAGCGAATAAATCGTACCCAGATATCGTACGGACAAGTTGGGAAACGGCCCGCAACATTCTCACAGTGAATCGTCAGCGAACCTTTAAAAACTAAAAAAAGGAGGAATTTATGGAACCAAGAGCCTTCTTATTCAGCGTCTTTCTCCTTTTTCTTCTTCTGTTTCTTCTTCTTTTCTTTTTCCTCTTCCTTGCGTCGCTTCTCCTCTTCCTTCAAGCGTTTCTCTTCTTCCTTCCGCTTCTGCTCTTCTTCCTTCTTCTTTTGCTTCTCCTCTTCCTTCGCTTGTTTCTCCGATTCCTTGCGACGCTTCTCCTCTTCCTTCGCTTGTTTCTCCGATTCCTTGCGTTGTTGTTCTTCCGC
>JABXGX010000298.1 GCA_016550405.1 archaeon
CCGCGTTATATAAGGCGGACTCACCATTTGGGCTCACTTTCTGAGGTCACAAAATGTAACTATACTAACATGTTGTAAAGTATAACAAATCCGAAGAAAACCAAGTTACATTCTATGTTATAGTAGGTTATTCATCATAATCCATTCCCAAGAATAACCCCGTTATCAGAATGAATGCCACCAGAAGACCAAGCAAAACAAAAAAATAATTGTTTGTAAAAACAGCGATGGGAACGCTAAGGCCTACAGCTCCCCCAATAATTGCTCCTATACTTCCATTTCGTTCTGATTTTTTCACTTTGTTCCTACTCCCTCATTCGCGTTTTGTGTAAGATATCGTAAATGATTCCAGATAAATGTTACAAAAAAGGAGGAACTTTCAGGCTATGAGTAAGTCTACACATTGGGGGCACATAATGTAACTATACTAACATGTTGTTGAGATATCTAAAACCAAATGCGAAAAAAAGTGTTTGATCATAAATAGCATCACTTGGATTCCGGTCCATAAAACTCAAAAAAGGTGTAGGGCAAGAAAGCTGATGAAAAACTAGTGAATAGCAATGTCTGGAAGACTGGCAGTTAAGAAGAGGATGATTCTTACTTATCGCATTTTACAGATCGCAGCTTTATTTTTAGCCCTGCTTTTTCTTTGGGTAATTTATTGGTATTGGTTTGCACTAATTGGCTTGCTTTCCTTTATCATAGTAGCAATTGTAATAAGTGTCACGAGTTCGTTGTTGTATCACTATTTTTCAGAAAAAATCAATGAAGCCAAATCCCCAAGATTTGGGTAGTATTAATCTTCAAAGGGACTTTGATACTGCTTTTCACTAGGCCGCCACACACACGAAAAATGCCATGGCTTCAGGGACCCGCAGACATTTTTTCCTAGATATTGGGATGGTTCTTATCTGGAAAATATATATCAAATTTTTTGTGATTAGGTTGGTTGTTGTTAGTTTGTTTTTTCTTCCTTAGCTCTATTGAATTCGATTCCAAAGCTAATGATTATGCCTCCGATCAAAGAGAGAAATGTGATAATCACTATATCGCTAATATTTACCAGTATGCCACCTGATGCTATAGCCCAATAACCATACCATGAAAGTGGGACTGCAACAATCATTATTCCGAAAAGGATCGTACCTGCAGCTAGCAGTCTTTTCTTCCTTAGGGGATTTTTCTTCTCCATGAATCCAAAGATCAGCAGTATTATGGCAATGACAAATCCTAGTATTAACAGAGCTGGCATGGACACGCCCACAAAGATTTGCACACTCAATCAAATCATCTCCAAAGGCTGTAATTGCTGAAATGTAATGCCAGGTGAGACGCAGCGATTCTTATAATTAACTGAATATTACTAACCTCATTATTTCCACGGATAAATAAGCTCGAACCCTTTTACGCCAGATGGTATGGCACAAATCATCTTTTAGATCATTTACAAGAAATCGCATATGTGTTGTTGAAACCTATCAGAAAGACACATAACACCCGGAAAAATCGTCAACTCAAAACCCCATATTTAAAATAATAGGCATTTATTAGCTACAAATCCCAAAGAGGGTTTAGCATATTGCGAAGAAGGATGGTTTCAACTACCCCCAACTGAGATAATCCACCACCTAGCGACAGAAATCTTACTTCCTCGTATTACACGGAGGGAAAAACGATAAAAGTGAATCACTTGCATCTTCTACTCGTTTTTGGTCTATGTGTATTTGTTATCAGTGGAATAGGAACCACCCTAACTGTCATTGAAAACGTTACGGGAATTTACACCCACCTCCATACGACTCAACTAGATGACCTCGTTTCCAACATCATGAAACCAATATCTCCGTGGTATAGCCAGGCCACCGGTAGCAGTCCGCTAACACCACCGGGGACCAGCTACTATTTAGAGGATTTCACAACCACCACCTACAGGGACCTATCCAACACAAATGTCACCGGATGGGGCGACGGCACAATCAGACTCCCCAACAACGCCCCCACAATCGCGGGCACCTGCAACACCCCCAGTTCCGCTGTAGGCGTGTTTGTGGCGGGAAATTATGCCTATGTCGCCGACCATGTCTCAGGGTTGCAGGTGATCAACATCACCGACCCCACTGCCCCTAGCATCGCCGGCACCTGCAACACCCCCGATTCTGCTCGGGGCGTGTTTGTGGCGGGAAATTATGCCTATGTCGCCGACTGGGGTTCAGGGTTGCAGGTGCTCAATATCACTGATCCCACCAACCCTTTTATCGCGGGCGTCTGCGACACCCCCAGTTACTCTCGGGGCGTGTTTGTGGATGGAGATTATGCCTACGTCGCTGACGATACTTCGGGGTTGCAGGTGGTCAACATTGCTGATCCTACTGCCCCTAGCATCGTTGGCACCTGTGACACCCCCGTTGCTGCTTATGGGGTGTTTGTGGTGGGGGATTATGCTTATGTCGCCGACCATTCATCTGGTTTGCAGGTGGTCAACATTGCTGATCCTACTGCCCCTAGCATCGTTGGCACCTGTGACACCCCCAGTTACGCTTATGGGCTGTTTGTATTGGGGGATTATGCTTACGTGGCTGACGGATTTTCGGGGTTGCAGATAATCAACATTGCTGATCCTACCGACCCTTTTATCGCGGGCGCCTACAACCTATATTGGTCTTTGGGAGTGTTTGCGGATGGAGATTATGCCTATGTCGCTGACGCGGATCCGGGGTTGCAGGTGCTCAACATTACTGATCCTACCGACCCTTTTATCGCGGGCGTCTGCGACACCCCCAGTTTCGCTTCCGATGTATTTGTAGTGGGAGATTATGCCTATGTCGCTGACGATACTTCGGGGTTGCAGGTGGTCAAGATCACTAATCTCACCGAGCTTGCGCCCCTTGCCGTGGCGCAGTCGTTCCCGGTGTTTGATAATAGTGCAATGCTGCTGGTACGTGCAACATTGACCAGCTCATCCACTGTACCCTCTGGCACTGCAGTCACCTATTATCTTTCTGCGGATGATGGTGTGCATTGGGAGCAGGTTACACCGGCTTCAGAGCACACCTTCGCATACACTGGTCACCAGTTAAAGTGGAAGGCGGTCCTAACAACCTCGGACTCAATGAAAACGCCCACTGTGTCCTCCCTCTCCATCACGTATCATACGGTGATGGGTGCGCCGTCCTTACTGTCTCCTGGAAATGGCACTGCCACAGCTGATAATACGCCGATGTTTACTTGGGGGGCATTATCGGGGGCTGCCAGTTACTTAATCCAATTGGATACTGTGGTGAGCTTTAATTCACTAGATCTGATCAATGCAACCAGCGGTGCTCCCAGTTACACCCCCGCTACTGCCTTATCAGATGGGGTCTGGTATTGGCGGGTGGTCGCAAACGATTCTGACGGCGAGTTGGGAATATTCTCTGGCACGTGGAGTTTCACCATAGAAACAAGTGCGCCTACCTGGGATCAGACGCCCACCAACCAAGTTGTAGAATTCTATGAACCCTTCTGGTACGATTTGAATGCATCGGACCCCTCTGGCATCGACACGTGGTGGTTGAATGACACCGTCCACTTTACCATGGATTCCAACACGGGCATCATCACCAATGTCATCACATTGCCTGTTGATACCTATGGGTTACGGGTCTGGGTCAACGACACCCTCAACAACATCCAGACCACGACCTTCACTGTCACCGTTCAGGACACCACACCTCCCACCTGGGATCAGACGCCCACCAACCAGACCCTCGAGTTGGGGGACCCGTTCCGGTACGATTTGAATGCATCGGACCCCTCTGGCATCGACACGTGGTGGTTGAATGACACCGTCCACTTTACCATGGATTCCAACACGGGCATCATCACCAATGCCACAGCCTTACCGATGGGAATCTACGGGGTGCAGGTGTGGGTCAATGACAGCTACACCAACATACGTACCAGAACTTTCACGGTCACCGTCCAAGACACCATATTACCAACTTGGGACCAACTTCCCACAAACCAACAAGTTATGCTTGGGGCTGCCTTCACCTATGATGTGAACGCGTCAGACTTGGGGGGGATTGCCTACTATTGGGTCAACGACACCAGCCACTTTGTCATTGATGGGAATGGTGTCATCACCAATGCGACGGCCTTGACAGTCGGAGTATACGGGGTGGAGGTCCGCGCTTATGACCCGGCTTCCCTCTTTTGTACCGCGACCATCAGTGTCACCGTTCAGGACATCACGCCCCCCGCCTGGGATGAAACACCGACTGACCACGTCGTGGAGTTGGGCGCCAGCTTTCGCTATGACCTCAACGCCTCAGACGCCTCAGGTATTGACCTGTACTGGATTAACGACACCACCCACTTTGTCATTGATAGGAATGGTATCATCACCAATCATGTCGCCTTAGTGGTGGGGGTGTACAGGTTGGAGGTGCGAGCCTACGACCCAACGCCACTCTACTGTGCCGCTACCTTCATCGTCACTGTCCAGGACACCACGGCACCTACCTGGGATCAGGTGCCTGCTGACCAAGTGGTGGCTCTGGGCACACCCTTCCACTTTGATCTCTACGCCTCGGATCCTGCTGGCATCGACCACTGGTGGCTAAACGATACCACCCATTTCATAATTGATGCTGCTGGAACCATCACGAACGCTACGACCTTACAGGTGGGCACCTATGGCCTTGAAGTTCGGGCCTTTGATCCCTCTAATCACTATTGTTCAGCGGCCTTCACCGTTACGGTTGAAGCGCCCACATCAACCCCACCGCCAATTCCTGGCTATCTGGTTCTTGCTATGGTTCTCGGACTTGTTGGTGCAATTGGAACCGCCATGTATGTTCTTTACCGCAGGAGACAACTTGGTAGCAAACCATCCAGTTCGTAGGAAATTCACGCCAATAAAATCTTTGACTGGTAAGTTTTTGCTACCTGAAGGACAAGTCTACTTCGTACCAAGCCGATTGATCGGATTCAGAAGTCCTGCCTCCAAGCTTTCTACTCCAACCCAGGATATTGTGAAAGGGTTTCAGGCTTGTTGTGCCATTTTTTACGTCTTTTACCTGATTATTGCAAAATCTGGATAAAGCCGCGAAAAAGTTACCAACAAAAATGAGTTAAACTATTCTGCACCTCTTTGAGTGCCTTCTGAGTAAGCTTCTTCGTTTTTTGCTACCTTTTCTGTTACTTTCTTTCTCCTCTGAAAATATCTGTATACCTGAATCGGCCAGATTGCCCAGTCCCAAGAAGCTTTGTACATAAGATACCACCATCCCCACACCATTGCCAGAAAGAGTGGCAGGACGGCTCCAGCGGGGCTAGTAAGGCTGACGATACCGGCAACCGTTAACAGGAAGATGAAAATCCCGATACAAACCATATTAACGAGTTTTGAAGCTAACTTTTGCTTATTTTTATTTGCAACATCTTCACGGCGAGTCGACTTTGAGAATGAATACATTCGCTTGAGAACCCAGCCTATAATGATGATAAGGACGAGGACAAAAATAGTGGAGAGAACAAGCGTGATGGTGTACATCAAAGTAGTGAATCCAAAATCGTCAATCAGTGGTAGCGGTTGGATTATCGAGCAGAGTTGTATCCAATTGCTAACCAAATAAGGCATCATCGATTTCCTGGAGTCTTTCATAGCAATAATCGTTCTTAATGGTTCCCACACAGAATCGGTTAAGCCACACACACGAAAAATGCCATGGCTTCAGGGACCCGCAGACATTCTTCCCATAATTTTGACTAACTTACTCTCCATGTTGGGGTCACAAAAAGTAACTATGCCTACAGATTCTAGTAACGCATCTTCATAAAGGCCGAGCACCATATCTTCCCTTCAATCACGCATTCCCAGTCTTTACGCTGAGGCATTTCGGGTTTTTAATTTCCTTCTTCCTCAATATCCATATATTTTTTAATCCGTGCCATCTTCTTTTTATTTGGAGGTTTGATGAATGGAAAAGGGTCGGGTCGCTCATGATTTAATAATCGTCGGCATTATTCTAAGCGCCTTGTCCATCTTTTACGGTGGTTATGTTGCAGGAGTTTTCGCGCGTTCTCTTTCTGAAGGTTCTCCGTTCCTCGGGTTCGTGAATATGGGTGCATTTCTCGCGTTTCTACATGGATATATGGCATTAGCTAGTGTCACATTAGGCGTTCTTTTACCCTTTAGTGTGTTGAAATTGATCACTTTAAAGCAGATGAAATATGCCGCAGCTGTTTTGATGGTTTGTGCAGTTTTGATATTTGTTCATTTTGGGTTGGTTTCTTTTGCAGCTCTTTTCATTATTGGCGACCAGAGTAATCTTGTCTACCTAGGTGTATTGCTTGGAGCAATTCTCTACATCTTAGCTGGATTCTTGATTCTATTGGAGGGTTTCAAAAACACGGAAAAACTAGCCTAGTTACTGTTTCAATCTAAAAACCTGAAATCACTCTAGGTGCGCAATTTTCGATGTTGATGTCACAAGTTATGCCTAGCCAAAACTGAACTTTCCGGTTCGACTTTGGCTCGGTTAAGGCAATTCTTTGGGGAATTTAGTAACTGACCGGCTCCCGTGAATATATGTGTGAGGTTTTCCTTCCCTCATCCAGAGTAACCACATACAGGTGATAGAAAGTGGCTCTCTTCAAGAAGAAAGGAAAGAAAGTGAACTTCGACAGAATCACTGTCGGAGAACGTGCAGCCCTCGGCTGTCGTAACCCCCATCCCACACCCGGGTATCAACGTGCATACAAAATTATGACCTCCCGTCGTGGCTCGAAGTGGTAGCTACCATCCAAGAAAACTTCCCTTACGATGATTACTGTGGGACATGGGTGCGTCCCCGGTATCATTCGCTTGTTGTGGACGCGCAACCGGCGAATGGTATCGCATCTTTTTCTCCTCCTCATTTTGGCGTGAATTTTGACTAAGAGAATGCAATTTTATTTTGTAAACACGATGTGAACTTGTGAGTTCATATGTCAGCCATCAATGTGCTTTTTCTTTGGAAGGTCCCCAAACCGCTTCGTATGCGTCTCCAAGAACGACTGAGTCAGTTTTCTAATCTAAAGCTTATTTTTCCGAGGAAAGCGGAAGAATCCGTGTTCTTGAAACATGCTACTGCTGCCCACGTCATCGTTGGATGGCGGCCATCACTGGCACTCCTTGAACGGGCCACTAATCTGAAGCTGTTTATTTTTCCTGGAGCGGGAGTGCAGCACCTCATTGACTGGTTTCGGGAGGCCGGCAGGCCGCGAGGAATAACACTGGTAAATGGACATGCGAATTCAATTTTCGTCGCCCAACATGTCATCGCTATGCTACTCGCTCTTCTAAACAAAGTGATTCCTCATCATAATTGGATGGTTGCTGGGGAATGGCGCAAGGGTGATTCCGATGCCAAGACTCTGTCCATGCAAGGGCGCGTGATTGGGTTACTCGGTTATGGAGCGATAAACCGGAAGGTCCACAAATTACTGTCCAATTTTGATGTTTCCTTCTCTATTCTCCGACGAAGCTGGTTAAATCGTTCAACTCAGCTTCCCACAAAAGCTAAGCAATATACTCCTGTTGAATTACATGAATTCTTGGATGAAGTTGACACACTGATTGTAGCGCTTCCGTTAACAGCGGAAACAGAGGGGTTACTCGGCTACAACGAATTGACCCGTTTAGGTAAAGAAGGAGTAGTAGTTAATGTGTCTCGGGGAGCTACTATCGATCAGAAGGGCCTCTACCGAATCCTCAAACAGCGAAAAATCGCAGGAGCCGCAATTGATGTCTGGTACACCTACCAACCAGAACCAGACGACGCAGGACGCAAATTCCCCTATGAACGACCGTTTCATACCCTTGACAACATCGTAATGTCTCCACATCGAGCCGCTTCCCCCTTCGATGATTTAGATCGCTGGGATGAAGTAGTTGAAAATCTCACTCGGTTCGCACAAGGACGGAAAGTCTTCCTCAATGTAGTTGATGTGGAAAGAGGGTACTAGCCAACGGCATTCCAAGCCAACGATGTCTAAGCTATCATATTAACAAAAATTATAGTAAGGTTTGTTTGCTACGAATCTTCTCGCTAGCGGACTTGGCAAATTGTCACCTTTGAACTATTGTGGACGGCGCTGCAATACAGGCTGCCGGAAAAGCCGATATAAGTGTCCACGCAAGAAAGTGGATGGTTCACAAGAGAACCTTTCAACTACAAGCGAACATTCAATCAGCAGTATCAGTTAGGTCTAAACTAATCTGCTGAATTCGAGGCGTGAAACCTTTCTGCTCCCAAAACTTCTGTGCTCTTGGGTTTTTGGCTGCAACACTAGTGTCGATTCTTTCTACGTTCTGGGTTTCAAACCATGCAAGAGTTTTCGAGTACAGTTGAGACCCAATTCCTTGACCTCGGTAAGCGCTCGTTACTGCTAGTGCATCAATAATTCCAAGATGCTTCACACGATGGTGTGGCTGTGCTGTCATGATATGTGCAATGGAAAACCCGACAACTTTGTCAGTATGCACAGCGACCAAGAAATGCGTGGTATCCTTGGTGAGCTGTTGTTGATGAAATTCTGTAACATGCCGGGTGTCATCAAAGCGCATTGCCAACCGTGAATCTAAATTGCCATGGTATTGAGCAGACTCTTTCCACAACTCATCAACGGCAGGGATATCCTTCAGGGCTGCAGGACGAACCTGAATCTTGTTTGCACG
>JABXGX010000299.1 GCA_016550405.1 archaeon
GCCGCAGAGGGCGGATATGCGCAGCCATCGATTCCGCTCCACAGAATTAACCTATGAAGCAATCTGTTATAACTGTAATAAACTATGTGCCCCCATTCAACATGTTACTTAGAGAATACACCTCCAATCAAAATGTAATGCTGGTAGCCGCATATTGTATGATGCTAGGCTTAGGATAGAGTTCAACCAAGATGTATACATTACCTTCGAATAGGATGCTGTAATTTCCAGGGGGAAGCTGCCCTTGTACGAAAATTCCATACACGTGTGAATAGGATTGCCAAAGATCTGCGGAGAGTTGCTGACCCAAGCCCACGATATCGGTGTTCTCCACATATTGAATCCAATAGCCAATACCTTGTTGGTTTGAAATAACAATTACTGAGTTAGGACCGATAAACGCTCGCATGTTCACCAGGTCCTGATAGGCCACGAAGCTAATCGTGGGCTGGAGGGACATTGCAGTCTGAAAACTTTGGGCAACGTAGATTCCTACACATAAGACGATGAGTATAATGGTCAGCACTTTCGCTGCGGGTAAGTCTTGTCGCCATAGAAGTGTTAGCCCATAGCTCAATATCACTGCTGCAGGAATCGTCAGCATTAGCATAAATCGTGTCAAGTACTCCGTGGGAATAAGAGGAAAACTGAGGATAGCACCAATGATAGTTACTGCCACCAACAGCACCAGAGCTTCCTTTTCATGCTTCTTCCAGACATAAAGCGAAAGAATTGTCCCAATTGAAAGAAGCACTAGAATGGCTCCCCAGCCACCTACAAGAGAGAGGGCAAAGAAGTTGTTTATTACTGGCCCACCTGGACCGGCGATTGGTGGTTGGGAAACACTGTTGTTCTGAGACTCCGTTAAAGTATTCAGAAACGAGAAAACCTTCGAGAAATCAGAGAAGAACCAGCTGAAAAACGTTGCAGCGATAAGCACAAACACTACTATTACCACTCCCAAGACGCTCATGGTCTGTAACACTGCTTTGCGATTCTGGCTTCTAAGAATACCTAGCACCGTGTAAAGCAGGAGAAACAATATGGCAACACCAAAGACGAGAATGTGCGTTAATCCTGTAAGTAATAAGAATATGGTGGCAAGCCCCAGACTCCCTCTATTATATCCTGAAAACGTCAGGTCATGCAGGAAATAGATGAACGCCAATAACCAAGCAATTCCAATCGCGTTTTTGATGAAATCACTGATCATGCGTAAGTATAGGGGTGAGAAAATGATGAACAGCATAGCAAGATAACCTGCAAGCATGCTCTTTCCCACTCGTTTCATTAGGAAATAAGCTGGAATTGCCGTAAGAGCGCAGAAAAAGGCGATACCTACCTTGACACCAACTATAATATCACCATAAAGGAGTGTAGTAATTGTCAGAAGAAAGAACGTAAGAGGGGGATCTCCGTACACCAGGGTCCCTGATTGTAAGAGTGATTGTACTTGAATTAGATAGTAGGGACCATCTATCATCAGCATTAATGGAAATCGAAAATAGAACCATAGATAAAATCCAAAGCCCAAGCAAAAGATCAAGGAAACAAAGACAGCTTCTATCCAATGTTCATTGAGTTTCTGGACTATTTTGCCAAGAAACGCGTTATCATGTAATCTAGTTCCAACATTTCTCACCATACATCCATCCTGGACTTCACCTTATTCGTTTTAACTGCCTGATGATAGGCACAATGGCAATCAATACTTTCTTCTTTAGGTCCATTTTTTCAATAGGCAATTGCTGCTGGGATCACTTCAAAAAATGAACATAAAAATAAATTTCCAAAATAGACCCAAATCTTCACCAAATCTTGCTCAGTCTCATCCAGAGTCTGATTAGTTTCTCCTAGCCAGTTCTTCTCATATAGAGAAAATACTCGATGAAGAGAAATTTAAATCTCAATCTATTCTAGTGCTTCTTCCACGAACTGGATTAAGTCAACCATTTTTAGCTTTGATCCGCTCTTCTCAATCGCTAATTGCAATGATGTCTCACAGAAGGGGCATGCACTAACAAGATGAGTCGCGCCAGTCGCTTCCGCTTCCCTGATGCGTTCAATGGAAGTTTCGAGGGTCCAGTCAGGGAATTGAGCTCGGGCTCCACCACCTGCGCCACAGCACCAGCTGTTTTCGCGGTTACGCGGCATTTCGACAAAGTTGTCTCCAAGGAGTGTACGCAAGATTTTCCGTGGGACTTCGAACCATTCAGCTTTTTCTTTCCGGTTCTTGATTAGTTCTCCGACATGGCGTCCATAATGGCAGGGATCATGATAGGTTGCTTTGATACCTTTCAAAGGTTTGAGCTTACCTTTACCTGCTTCAAGTGCTTCAGCAATGAAGTTGACACTATGTTTAACTTCGAAGGGTAGAGGGCCATAATATTTGGGCCAGTCGCGTTTCATGGTGCGGAAGCATCCAGCACAGGAAGAGACAACGGTTTTCGCATCAGAGTTTTTGAAGAGCTCAACATTATGCGTGACATATTCATCTACCAAATCCAGCTTTCCAACTCGCATAAGTGGTGAACAACAGCAGTACTCATCATCTTTGACAGTAAAATCAATTCCCAGTTTCTGCATTACCCTAAGAGTTGAAACCGCTAACTCTTGTAACCGATACGATGCGGTGCATCCTACGAAATAAATCACATCTGCCTTATCTTTCATTTTGAATTCCTTAGGAATCCAATCAGTCCGGCACGCGTGGTCTTCATTGTAAGGATTGCGTTTAATCTCAGTAGCTTTAGCATACCCTTGTTGTTTGTCGAGGGGACCAACACCCGCTTTGACAGCTTCTGCTCGCATGGCTTCTATGATATCGACCGTTGGTAGTTCGTTTTCACATTGGGTTTCACAATTACCGCAGGTCGAGCAACGGAAGAGAAGATCGCCAATATCTTTGTCAATTTTATAATTACCGTTGAGTATGGCGCGGGCTAGCCACATTTTAGCGCCGCCACTATACGCCTCCCATTCCATGGCGTTCCAAGCGGGACATCCTGTTTCAAAGCCACCTTTGGGATTAGCGGCGTCGGCAATTGTACAGGCTTTACAGTGAATGCAACGAGCGATTTCGAGCTCAAAATCTTTGAGTTCAGTTTTGGGTTTTTCGGGTTCGGTCATAAGAGTGGTCCTCCGGATAGAGAGGGAAATGCTGTGTTTCACATACGTTAGACCCTTTTACAGTTTGCCTTTTTTCGAAAAATTCACGATGTTAAAACCAGATTAACTAGCCTCATCCACCATCATTCTTTTTGGTCTGTAGATTCTTTGTTGAGAATTACAGAGAAGATGAGGATAATGAACAACACCATCAGAGCCTGCTCTTTATCAATCCTATGCGTTTATTGTATTCTTGTGCTTGGTTTCGTCTTCAATTGCATAGGAGCGGGGTTGGTCTAATACCAACCTACGTCTGTTCCACAGACGTGACAGTATTGATCGACGCGATCGAGGTCTGCACCACAATTCACACACTTTTTCGTTCCTTCACCCCGTTGGGGCACTAGGTAAGCAGTGCCTTGAGGTGAAGACGGCGATCGGACCCACCGCAGATCATAGTAGCGGGGGACCGACGGAGCGGGGTTTGAACTAGCAACTAAGGCGCCTGCAACGATTAGCAGGATGCCACCGATGAGAAAGATGAAGATCAGGCTAATAATACCTGAAATGATAAGTAATGCGCCTGCTGACCCGCGGTTCCCCTTTGGAATATCGTTATACGCAATTATGGGGAAGATGATTCCTATGAAGAACCAAATTATCGTGAGAAACAGGAAGGGGAAAAACACAAATGCTAGTAGAAATTCAAAGAACAAAATGAATCCGTTACACACAATTCCGAGAATTGTCAGAGCTTGTGCACTATCATGGGTTCCCATTTTCTTAACCATACCTCAACATGGACCATTGTCCAATTAATCCCTCAAAGAATGGGCTGAAAAACATTTGCAGGTTTTGGATAATATGGGTTCTGATTGCGGCATTAAAGGGAAGTTAGGGCGGTATCATTCGCGTGCTGGCCACCACGATGTATATCGTATATATCCTGATTGAGATCCCAATATCAGAACAAGCTAAACTCTGCATGACTCAAATCAACGATTAGACTTCTAAGCGACCCGGATGCATGATGCCGTTGGGGTCCCACATGGCTTTGAGCTCTTTGAGTATCTTCACATATTCGGGCATCAAGGGTTTCATCGCTGGCCAGTGAATGAAAGCATTCGGACGGTAGTTCAACCATCCCTTCTTATGGGCAATCTCGGTGAAGTGCTTATCCCAAGCCTCAGCCTGCTCATAGCCTTTCTCAGTCCGACTATCAAACGTGACAATAGGCATGGAGATACATTGTCGACCTTGCTCGATACTGGCGACCCACTGAACTGGGGGAATATCGAATTTCTCCATGGTTTCAACGGAGATGCGTGAGATTTCGGCACAATCCTTCCAGGGACAGTACCAAGTGATGAAAACAAAGCCTGCCCGATGCATGGCATAAGGAACTGCGATGAGGTTGGGTTTGGTCAAACGGACCTCCTTAGCGCGTGGGTGGAGTTCCATGGGATCCACTTTTTCACCAGTGTCGCGGATTTTCTTGGCTTCTTCCTCGATGATATCCATCTGGCTTTCCATTTCTTTTTCTGTGTGGGCCCAGAGCTCATAGTTCATAAGCCACGCGGGAATGTAGTATTTCTTTTCTCGCCATTCTTCAAGCGTGGTGGGAACTTCTCGTTCATCCTTCCGGCTGGGAACTAGCCACCAGTTTCCTCCTTGAACCATGACACCCACTTCTTTTTTAAGAACAGCCAAGGAATGATCCTGCATCGCTTCAGGGGTGTCGTAATCGTAGGCAACCAGATCAATATAGGGCGGGTGAGGAATGATGCGGATTGCGGCTTTGGTGATAATGCCCATTGTGCCTTGTGCGCCAAGGAATAATCCGGTAAAGTCAGGTCCCGGTCCCCAGGGATAGAAGGGTTTGAAATCTTTCAACGCCCAACTCCCCGTATAAATGATTTCACCACGGGGAAGGATGACTTCCAAGCCGTTAATCATTCGACCTTGTGGACCATATTTGCTTGTGACCAAGCTGAAGCCACGTTCAAGAGCATCCCCAATGAGGGTTGCACGAGGTGGTGCCCCGTCAGGGACCGGAGGCGCCCATTCAGGATGGTGCTTTCGGAAATACGCCCACACCTGACCGGAGGTGACACCCGCTTCTACTACAACATATCGGGCATCTTCGTCAACTTCAATAATCTTGGTCATCCGGACCAAGTCAAGGATGATGCCTTCGGGCTTCAAAGGCTGCGCGTACCCACCGCTTAATCCCCCGGAATAAGGGCTGATAGGGATTTTGTACTCATTGCAGAGTCTAACGACTTCAAGGGTTTCGTCTCGATTCCCCGGTTTCACAATGGCTTCCGCAACTGCAGCGCGGATCCCCATCACGGATCGAGCCATGTAACTATGACGCATTGCCAGATTAGTCGTAAGGTGTTCAGAGCCAACGATTTTGGTGGCTTCATCAACGAATTTATCGATATTGCTTGGCACACGGGACGCCTCCATAAAGAAATTAGTATTAGCTGCCGTGAAGGTATGACAGCCTGTACATAAGCGTTACAGATGGTTAAATTCCTTAACATAACTCATTTTGAGGAAATCTAGCGAAACGAGTCATTACCTTATCATTTAAGATCTTGAAAGTCTACTTCCTATTCCAAATTGGAAGGGACGGCTTTAGGATTAAGCCAATCGTTGAAACACCAGCTAATATATTAATAAAAGTTGGTCCCCGTCCATTGAGGGATGAGTTGGTGAAAAAAGGCTTACAACGCTACTGGACCCTCCAACTCGTCGTGATTATTCTCCTCTTTAGTACTGCTTTACGCTGCTTTACCACAGGAGAGCTCGTTCAAGATAGATACCTCAGTGCTCTTCGTCCACCATACTAGTATTATTGCGGCTTTAGTGCTAACCTCACGAGGCAAAGCCCATAAACAGCCTTAACCTAGGGTATTACTCAGACACCCTCATCCAAGATTGAACACTTGATACGTTTACGCCGATATTACTCCAAATCCAATCCCAAGTTCATTCAATCTGGTATTTACTTAAAATAGCCCTATTTAATTAGTGTATAGAAACATGGATGGGATTAAAATTAACACCATTCGAGTTTCCCAATATTCTTCAATAATAGGTGTAATTTTGTGCACTATAGGTATTGGAATTATATTATGGAAAAGCTCACAAAACATACTCAGGTTATATAATGTCCCTATAGTGTTTCTAGCTTTGTTGTTTTTTTCGCTAATTGGAGTAATTGAAATATTTTCTGATAAAGGAAAACGATTCGGAGGAGTCATTTTAATGGGGAGCGGTTTAATTAACCTCGTCTTGTTATTACTTTATAGTACCAACACCATCATATCTATTTACGAGAATGCCATAGGATATGTTGGAGAACACATTCTTCTAGTGCTATTTCTTTACAGTACAGGCTGTATACTCTATATTCTCAGTGGTTTCTATGCCCTTTGGATTACAGAAGAGACCGAAACTAATAATTTATAATAAACCTACATGTTGCGAATTCCCTTTTTGCAATCATAATAGCTACAAATATTTTTATTCTCGGTTCTTTTATAAGAAGTTGAGGGAAATCATGCACAATACTTGGGTGACTAGAAATACCGTAATACTAGGCAGCCTAGTTCTAGTCCTTTTTTCTGTTGGTTTCCTGCCAATTTCGAGCATATCTACTAGCCAGATAGTATGGCATGCGAATGTTACGGGAAATTTCGGAAGTTTGCACTCCTCTATCTATATTGTACAAGATGAAGAAACAACAAGCTCAAAGGATTACTATACTATTCACATCTTTACCTGGGCTCCCAGAGAGTTTGGGCATATCAGAGTTAATGTGCAATTCAATCAAACTGGTGCCGTCGATTCTGTAATTTGGCAAGCTAGTCCATATACCTACTCAACTTTTTACTCAGGCTTATTTACCAATGATTTTACAGTATACCAAAAAAGCCTATCACAGCTCAACCATGAACTGCTAATCGGTTTATGGGTCTCAGGTGATGCTGGGTTGAATGCCACTATTACTGTTCAAATCGGGTGGACTCGACCAGGACCACCCCACGCGCCTCTTCTTTGGGAAAGTGCAACGACAACCTGTCATTTAGCTGATTTATTGCCAGAACTGTCTTGATCCCTCACAAGTGTTTAGTTTTCAAACTGTCACCGGTATACCATTTGGGCGTGTTTGAATCACCGTTTTCCTTGTATTTTCTGCTAGGTTGACGCAGATTTGGCTACTAAACTTGTTGAGCGGAAACCGTTATAAACATCAAAAGAAACCGACACCGTTGCCAAGCAAACGCGGTCGATACACGATTCAAAACAGAAACGGTATTTAAGGCATAAAGCCGCGTTAGGAAGGATTCCATCGTTCTGCTGTCAGGAACGCACTTCCTTAGGTGAATCGTCTAAGATGAGGTATCAATATGGGACTCTTTAGCACCTTTCTCCATCTGCATTGGTATGAACAAGCCGCTATTCTCTTGGTTATTGTCGCCGCAATTATCAGTCTAATCTACGCCGTATGGCTCCGCCGCGACGTTCTCAAACACGACAAAGGCACCCAACAAATGCAAGAAGTGTGGACTGCCATCAAAGATGGAGCCATTGCATACCTCCGAAAACAGCTTCGAACCATCCTTCCAATCATTGCCCTACTCACCATCGTCCTCTTCTTCACCGTTTATATCGTCCCTCCCAGCCTCGAAGCCCTCGAAGTATTCCACGAGTACCCTGCTGAGACTGTCTTATTAATCATTGCAACTGGACGAGCAATAGCCTTTGTGATGGGTGCTCTCAGCTCTCTCGCTGTAGGACAACTCGGAATGCGAATTGCGATTGAATCCAATATCCGCGTCGCCTCCGCCTCCGGACGAAGCTACCGCGAAGCCCTAAAAATCGCCTATCATGGTGGCACTTTTACTGGTATGCTTACTGATGGGCTTGGTCTCCTCGGTGGCACAACAATCTTCATCGCCTTCGGTATCTCTGCGCCAGATGCCCTCCTCGGCTTCGGCTTCGGCGGTACTCTACTTGCCCTCTTCATGCGGATCGGTGGTGGAATCTACACCAAAGCCGCGGATGTCGGTGCAGACTTGGTGGGCAAAGTCGAAGCCGGTCTCCCCGAAGATGATCCTCGCAATGCTGCAGTCATCGCCGACCTGGTCGGAGATAATGTTGGCGATTGTGCAGGTATGGCTGCCGACATCTTCGAATCTTACGAAGTCACTATCGTCTCAGCCCTTATCCTTGGAGTCGCCCTCTACGTCGCCAGTGGATACACCCAAATCTTCTGGATTATCTTTCCACTTGTTGTCCGTGCCATCGGGGTTATTAGCAGCATTATCGGCACCTTCATGGTTGCAGTCTGGAAAACCGAGAAAGCCGAAAAAGCCATGTTCTACAGCTACGAAGTCAGCAGCGCTTTCACCATTATCGTCTCCTGCATCTTCTCCTATTTCTATACAGGTGATATCCGTTTGGGTATCCTTGTAGCCGTTGGAGTTCTACTCGCTGTCAGCTTCAATCCCCTCACCAACTATTTCACTAGCCATCGCCACCGTCCTGTTGAAGAAATCGTCGAACAAGCCCACGGCGGACCCGCCACCATTGTCCTCAGTGGTATCAGCACTGGCTACGAAGCCGCTGTCTGGATCCTCCTCGTCATCGTCGCCACCTTCATCGCAGCCTTCCTCATCGCCCCCCAATATGTCCTCTTCGGCATCGCACTCATCGGTATTGGCATGCTTTCGCATACAGGGAATAACGTGGCCATGGATAGTTATGGGCCAATTGCAGACAATGCGGGGGGAATTGCAGAGCTAACGGATATGCCGGAGAAGTCGCGGAAGATCTTGGCTGATTTGGATGCGGTTGGGAATACGACAAAGGCGATTACCAAAAATGTCGCGATTGCCTCGGCAGTCATTGCAGCGAGTGCGTTATTCTATAGCTTCGTTGTGGATGTAGGTCGGGCTGCCGAAGCAGCTGGGGTGTCTAATCCGCTAGCACTTGGGATTCGGATTGATAATCCGCTTGTGTTGTCAGGGTTGTTGATTGGAGCTGCGCTTCCGTGGTTATTCTCTGCGTTGGCGATTCGTGCGGTGAGTCGTGCGTCATCGCAGATTATTGAGGAAGTGCGTGAGCAGTTCAAGATTCCTGGGGTGATGGAGGGCACGGTTAAGCCGCATTATGATCGCGTGGTATCTATAACAACGGCTGCTGCGCAGAAGGAACTAATCAGCTTGACGATTCTCTCGGTGATTACACCAATAGTGATTGGTCTCTTACTGCAGGTTGAAGCCTTGGGTGGCTTTCTCACAGGGTTGATTGCCTCTGGGTTACTACTAGCTGTCTATATGTCAGTGGCTGGGGGAGCCTGGGATAACGCCAAGAAGTCCATTGAAGATGAGGTCTGTGCACCCGAAGAAGGAACTGGAAAAGGTTCTGAACGTCATAAGGCTGCAGTCTGTGGCGATACAATTGGTGATCCCCTCAAAGATACGGCTGGTCCAGCCTTGAATCCGATGATTAAAGTGGTAAACCTAATCAGTTTGATTGCAGCACCGATCCTGATTCTCTATCGGTTCTATAATCCAGGGTGGCCACCGGATCCAAATGTGCTGATGTGGAATTTCATCATTGGCGTCGTCGTCATCATTCTGGTAGTGCTATTAATGTGGGCGTTTCGTCGAAGTCGACGATCGATTCCCCCGCTAGCGCAATGGGAGAGTAGCGATTAACCTTCATCTGTTAACATCTTGAATATCGACTTTTTTCGTTATCTGGTCAGATGGTAATGAATTACTAGTCTTCAGAAGCGAGAGCTCGGATTTTGGCTTGGTTTTGGCGGATTTGTTCAGCTCTATGCTTAGCTAGCCATTGGCGGACCATCTGTTCAATCCAAGATAACGGCATCAAACCCACTCCGTGAATCAGTTTTTCATGTTCTTGTTTTACTTTAAAAGCCTTACTCAGCGGCGCAATAATTAAGGGGGCGAATAGGAACTGAGTTTCGGTATTAATTACATCTAGTCCATACCCAGTTCAAGTTGAAGACGTATTGCGAGGGAAAATCCAACCAGACAACATCCCTGCCGAATATATCCTGTTGGCTTCACAAAGACCCGATACACTCACTGAAGGGATTAATCGCATGGTAAAATTTGGTTGGCGACCTATCGGAATTGCCAGCCAAGAACGCTCTTGGGTTTGCTTAATACAGCAAGCTGAATAGAATGCAGTCTCCGATTGATTAGTCGTGAAACGGAACATCCAAAAGTAATAACATCCCACTCATGCTTGACAA
>JABXGX010000300.1 GCA_016550405.1 archaeon
TCCGCCATGTCTAGGATGCTTCCCGACATCCTAGAAACCCACGCGTTTTCCCTGGAGTTGAGGTCTGGAAGGGTGGTGGTGGCGGGTACCACCGTAACCAGCGTGAAGGAAGTGGTACAGGCAGACCTAAGCTAGAGGCTGGAAAAACTGAGATCTGCCTGTACGGGCGGTATATTCCGCCATGTCTAGGATGCTTCCCGACATCCTAGAAACCCACGCGTTTTCCCTGGAGTCAAATTGGTGGAAGGATGGTGACGAAGGTTGCCACCAGGATCAGCATGAGAATGAACAGCAAGGCAAAAAGAATAGACCAGAACCAGTTCTCCGTAATTCGATGTAGCAGCCAGCTGGCTGGACTCTGTGTCAGTTGGCTGAGAATGTTCTCGGATTCTGGTATCTGCGGATAATATGAGATAGCGCATTGTGCATGAACCGTGGCTCGGGCTTGATCTGCAGGGCTTTGTAAAGGAATTGAGATTGCATGAAAGCCAAAATAGAGTCCTGTAGGTAGTAGTAGTGCGAGTAAGAAGAGCGCCCAAGCCTGTTTGGTTGGCAGCAGTGTCGACTTTCGTCGAATCATGAGGTCCAATCCCTCAAAATTGCAGTCAGATTTTCACCTATAAATACATAATGGTGAGGGCAGAAACTGAATTCTGTTAGTATAAATGTGTTCTAAGAAGAGTATTCTTAGTTGGTAGGGAGATATTTTTATTGATTCTTTTTCTGAATATAATCGACTTTGGGCAGTTTTGCAATACTGTAGGGCAATGTTGCATTATCAGGAATGGGATCGATATAGCAATGACGAAATTCGGGATTTTGCATTCGGCAGTAATGGCTTCGATGTTTATAAGCAGGATGGTTGACCATTCGGACCCAGATATTCTTCAAAGGTTCGCGACGAATGTTGCCAAAGGATAGTGGGGTAAAATCACATGGTGTGACATCTCCATAGGCTGAAACATAATACTGGATATTTGCTGCAAGACAGCCTATTCCGGCAAAATTACCTTCAACGGAATTTTGCCAAGATTGGGAGGATAAGGGCGGTACTCTTTCTTGTTCGAATATCTTTGCTGAGAACTGATAGATTTCTTCCCGTTGATCTGGTGTTAACATTTCACTAACATCTTTAAGCATATTACCAGTAGGCACGCCATCAAATAGTATGTAATTTTGCACCCTTAATTTCTGAGCAAGTGAATACATTTTCTTATACATTTTTTTATCTGTGGCTGTTCGGGTGGCATAGGATGAGATTCCAACAAGAATTCCTTTTTCTTTTAATTTCTTGATTCCTTCTGTGGCTTTCTTAAAAAGTCCAGGCATTTTTCGTAAGGCATCATGTTCCTCGGGAGTGGGGCTGTCCAAACTAACAAAAACTGAATACATACTGGCTTCAGCTAACCTGTCCACATTTTCATCATTCAATAATAATCCATTTGTGAACATAATTGGCATGGCTTTCCTTTGATCGACATGTGCAATTAACTCGTAGATGTCGCCTCGGGTTAGGGGCTCTCCTCCAGTAAATGCGATAATGGTGACCCCAAGGTTCTGGGCCTCGTCGATGAGTTGCTTTGCTTCTTCAGTGGATAGTTCCGGGACGTTTGGCTTTGCATGGCGGCCAGCACTGCAATGGACGCAATGGCACTGGCATCGATAGGTTACTGCAAATGTCATTGCAACGGGGATTCCAGTGGGACATAGATGAGACCGAATGAGTCCTTTGAGTGCTCGATATTGGGGGCGACTACCAACGGGTGGAGCAAATGTGTTCGCGACTCGTTTTCCTTTCCATGTTCCTAATTTATCATATTTTTTGTAGAAATTCGCTTGTAGGAAAATCATAGGAATAAGCCGGAATTTCTCCAAAAGGGGATTGAGGATTCCAGTCCCCATTATTTCTCCATTTTCTTTCTTCTTGAAACTAATTAGTTTTATTCCTCGGAAAGTTAGATAATGTAACTCGATTGGCATAGATTTACCACCATATCGTGGTAAATACTATATTGCACTATTTGTTTTATAAAAAATGAATCTTTCAAATGAATGTTATGTAGGATGTTTCTTTTTACCGCTAGGCTTATTTAGTGGTTCGTAAAAGAGGAAATATGCCTAAGTTCATTTTTGTAACTGGCGGTGTTTTATCAGGAATAGGTAAAGGGCATACTACTGCTAGTATTGCCAAGTTATTACAATTTCGTGGTTATGAGATAGATCTGGTTAAAATTGATCCCTACTTGAATGTGGATCCTGGAACCCTCAATCCTGTTGAACATGGAGAGCCTTTCATTACAGATCAGATCTTCGAGTTTAATCCTGCTCCAAGTTTTAATTATACTTCTGCGGAGGTGGACCAAGATTTTGGAACCTATGAACGGTTCATTGGGCGGGCGATTCATCCGCGGAATAATATCACATCAGGTCAAGTCTATTTGAGTGTAATTTTGCAGGAGCGCTTGGGGACCTTTCTAGGGAAGACTGTCCAAATTATTCCTCACATCACAAATGAGATAAAACGGCGTCTACGAGATATTGGTGCTGCTATCAAGAATCTAGATGTTGTAATGATTGAAATTGGCGGGACCGTGGGTGATATTGAAGCCGCACCCTTTTTGGAAGCCATTCGTCAATTCCGACTCGAAGAACCTGCTTGTGATACCCTATTAGCGCATGTGACACTAGTTCCTCTGCTTGCCACGGTAGGGGAATTGAAAACAAAACCCACTCAACATTCAGTGAGACAACTCCAAGCATTGGGCTTACAACCAGATGTGATAATTGCTCGGAGTCCGGTGCCCCTAACCGAGGACGCCCGGCGAAAGATAGCCTCTTATAGCAACGTCATTCAAGAGGCAGTAATATCTAATCCTGATTTAAAGGAAATTTACCAACTACCTCTGAAATTTTACGAGCAAGGATTAGACGCTATCATATTACAGCGCTTAGAAATGATGGCGCGCCCACCTGAGGGAATGGCTGCTTGGCAAGAAGTTGTCAATCAGTTCCTGAATCCAACCACTGAACTCAGAATTGCTATGCCGGGAAAATACGTTGCCATGACTGATACGTATGTTAGCATTACCGAGGCACTTCGTCATGCTGGGGCAAGTCAGGGTGCCAAGGTCACCATTGATACGGTTGACGCAGAAAAACTTGAAGGCGCAGAGAACGCTAAAGCGCAGCTATCTGCTTATGATGGGATTCTCCTTACACCCGGATTTGGCACTCGTGGAACTGAAGGTATGATTCGTTCAGCTTGGATTGCTGTAGAAGAGGATTGGCCGTTCCTTGGCATCTGCTTTGGAGCTCAACTCCTCTTTGTAGCTTTATGTCGGTATGCGTTAGGAATGAATAAAGCAAATAGCACGGAACTGAATCCGAAAACGCCTTTCCCTGTTGTAGATCTTCTTCCTGAACAAAAATCCATAGAAGAGAAAGGAGGCACAATGCGGCTAGCTGGACATCCTGTGTATATTAAACCCTCAACCAAACTGCGAAGCATCTATAAGAAGGCGCAAGTTCGTGAAAGGTTCCGACACCGCTACCATCTGATGTTAGATCCAGCCAAGAAAGCCCAAAAGGTGGGATTGACTGTTTCGGCTACGGATAAATCCGGGAAAATTATCAATGCCATCGAGATGTCCAATAAGTACTGGATGATTGGAGTCCAATATCATCCTGAATATTCTTCTCGACCAGATCTCCCACATCCGCTGTACCATTCCTTCGTTGAAGCAATGCTCAAACGAAAGTCTACGAAGGAGTAAGGGCAATAAGGTAGGAGATTGTACATAAGGTTTCACGAAAATGCCAGATTCAAAAATTCCTGATGATGCTGGGTTGGTTCCCTCAAAAGATCAGCCTGGGCAAGAACGTCTCCGGCCATCAATTGATAAATACTTCACTCAATTTGCAGACCTTGCCGCTACACGCTCGACCTGTGTTCGACGCCAGGTAGGTGCTGTCTTAGTTCGTGACAAGCATATCCTGGCAACAGGTTATAATGGTGCCCCAATGAACACCAAACACTGTACCACGGAAACCTGTTTGCGATTGAAAACAGGTGTAAAACCCGGAGAACGACATGAGTTGTGTCGAGGTGTTCATGCAGAACAGAATGCAATCATTCAGTGTGCATTACATGGAGTGAGCAGTCGGGGAGCTACCTTGTATGTTACCCATTCCCCATGCACAATCTGTGCTAAGATGCTCATTAATGCGGGTATTCAGCGTGTCGTTATTAAGCGCACATACCCTGATGAAGAAGGCATTAAAATGCTCAAGGATTCAGGGGTTACAATCGACTTCTTAGAAAAGAAGTGATGGACTTAGCCCTGGGATTGAAACCGGCTTGCAGCTGTGGCGAGAAATTCACCTAGGGGGCGAAGATCTGTTTTTTCTTTGGCCATGACTAGGAAAATGAGTTGTTGTTCTCCTCCCACCATTATGATGAAATGGCGTTCGCCGTCGAGTAGAATTTGCCTCATGGGTCCTGAGTCGGTTTGCCCAATAACAACTTGAGCCGAGTGGGCAAGCGCTGCGGCATTTCCAGCAAGAAGATGGGGGTTCACACTAGGCGGCATCCGGTGTTCGATCAGCAAGCCTTCTTGACTAATTATGGCCCATCCTTTTATTCCACGATGCTGTTCCAGCTCTGCTATAATTTCGCGAAGTATTTCTTCGTGATTTGCATCATGGACTGTTGTTCTCGCCATCTCAGCTTGTCATCTCGAACCTCAGGTTAACTACTAACGCGCCAAATCATGCCTTAAAAGTATCGGGAAATCCGCCAAATGCGTAAAATTCGTTGCGAAAAGCCCATTTAGAAGACAGGCAGACATAAAACCTGTGACCAACAAGTGTGCTTTTAACCCGCTTAACCTAGAAATGGTGGGAACCATGGCTAAAATAGGAAGTTTTGATCGATGGACATGGGAAAAATGTAAAGATGTACTTTCGACCCTTCCAGGGCGCCTCGGGTTTCCAAAATCTGATACACTTCAGTTCCTTGATCTCGAAGTGAGTCTTAAAGACGGGAGCATAACCGACTTAACACTTGGCAAATCTTTTGATCCTAAAATTGAATACGTTTTCTTTCTTCTTCATCAATACGCCAAGGCGGAAGAAACGCCCCTCACGCACGACTATATTAGCTATAAACAGATATCCGGAGGTCGGGTCTATTCCGCGGTATTCGAAGGTCGTGCTGTCAAACCCATTGAAAATCTACTGGCGAGTACACCCGAGTTATTCAAAATGGCTGCCGAACGCCTCAATGGTGTCTCGGCAAAAATTGGAGATCTAGCCTTTACGATTGCGGGCCTTCCCCTGGTTCCTTATACCTACGCAATTTGGGAGAGCGATGAAGAATTTCCTGCTCGCGCAAAGGTTTTTCTTGATAGATCTGCAGCAGCATATCTAGACGCGGAAGCTCACGCTCATCTGGCATCCTTAGTCACTTATCGTTTGCTGGCTATTGCCCGAACGCTGGGCTAATTCGAGCTCTGCATATTATCGACTGGTATCGATTATTTGTATAACTCAGGAAAAAAGAGTATATACAGTTTATAACAGTAATTATTATTGGGTTTGGGTGAGGAGATATTTTGCGTATTGCCCCAACCTATATATGTTATGCGGTATTGAGTATATATTAGGAGAGTTTTGTATGAGTTCACCTTTCCTCACTTCACAAACTGCTACGATACCCGATTTACCAGGCCATGCCTTTCGATTAGTCAAAGTCATTGAAAAGCGAAAGGATAAAAACCAACGCGATGTGCATTACCTCACCGTTTTCATGGAAACCCTGGTCGATGGCCAAGTTACTCGGAAAAAAGTGACTTCTCTCGCTCTCTCACTAGACGAATTAGAGACTCCTTCCCTTTCATGGCAAGGATACGTGGAACAAGATCTCTAGTTTCTTGAAGTCTCGGATTCTTTAGACTCCACAGTTAAGCTTGACTAGGCAAAGTGTGGAAGTATTTCTTTACTAGCAAGTTCCATCGAAACCCGTTTTTTTGGGCCAATTGGTGAACCGAATACAAACTGGGTTATTCCCACTTTCTGGAGTGCCTTGATTTTTTCTGTGCATTCATTTGGTGTACCGCGAATACAAAACGCATCCAGCATCTCATCTGTTACTGCACCAAAGGCTGTAGGAAAATCACCTTTACTCAATCCTTTGGTTATCGGTTCAACGCTTTCTTGAGATATCCCATGACGTTCTAACACCA
>JABXGX010000301.1 GCA_016550405.1 archaeon
CAACTCCGCGGTCATGCAGGGAAACGACAAATAAAGAATGCAAAAACTGCACTCGCCCAGAGCTGGAGAGGAGTCCCAACCGCCAGTGGTTGCGTCGCTGTCCTCAGCAATGAAATGTAACAAGGAGGAAAAAAACGTGAATATCAAGAAACGTGTAGCAGTAATCGGTGCAGGAATCACTCTCTATCGCCGACGACTCAAAGAATCTGGTAAAGAGCTGTCATTCTACGCCTCCAACATGGCCCTTGAATCCGCGGGCATGACCCGAAATGACATCGATGCAGTCGTCATGGGAACCGCCCCTGACGCTTTCGATGGTATCCATATGAAATCCCAAAACCTCCTGGATGGCGCAGGAGCAACCAAGAAACCCTACACTCATGTCTATGTTGGTGGTGGCACCGGCGTCTTCTCACCCATTGGTGGCTGGTGGCACATCGCCTCCGGTATGCACGACACCTGCCTTGTCGTCTGCGAAGAAAAAATGAGCCCGTGCTTTCCCCACCCACAAACCGCCTTCAGAACCATCTGGGACCCAATCATCAGTCGACCACTAAATCCAAACCTCGTATGGATTTTCGCCCTCGAAATGCACCGCTATATGAAAGTCCACGGGATCCCCAAAGAACATATTGCGCAAGTCGCCGTTAAAAACAAAGGGAACGCCCTTGACCACCCCAGCGCACAACTCGCAGCTAAAATCACTGTGGACGACGTTCTCAACTCTGAAATCATGGTCTACCCTGTCAACCGCCTCGACATCAGCCCACCCAGTGACGGCGCAGCAGCACTCATTCTTGCATCCGAAGATGTGGCACGTAAATACACTGATGCCCCCGTCTGGCTTGACGGTGTCGGCTGGTCCCTTGACAGCGCCTATTGGACCAACCGCGATCTCTACTTCCCACAATATGTCGCCGAAGCCGCAAAAATGGCTTATAAAATGGCTAAAATCACTGATCCCCGCAAAGAAGTCAGCTTCGCGGAACCATACGATCCATTTACTTACAAGGAGCTACATCACACGGAAGGTTTGTTGTTAGCTGATAAAGGGCAGGCGCCAAAGTTGACGGTTGAAGGAGTTACCGCACGGGATGGCGACATGCCAATTTGCCCGTCTGGTGGGTTGCTCGGTGTAGGTAATCCAATTGCAGCAGCAGGAATGATGAAGTGTTGTGAAGCTTTTTGGCAACTTCGTGATGAAGCTGGTAAACGACAGGTCCCCAAGGCAGAAACAGGCGTCTGCCAAGCATGGGGCGATTTGATGCAGGTTGGTACAGTCTGTGTCTTCAAAAGGGATAGCTAAGGAGGGATGACAATGAGTAAAAATATGAAAGAACTGCCAGGAACCCCACTTTCAAGCAAGGAGCTCAAATCCGATAAAGTCGTTACCTTTGAATGGCGACCAAACGCTAAGTATGCTTGGAGCGCTGGCATTGCCTATGGTCGTTTCCTCGATGAACTCAAAGAAGGTCGAATTATTGGGCGTAAATGCAGTCGCTGTGGGCGTATCATAGTTCCCCCACGGATGTTCTGTGAACAATGCTTTGTCGCCACGGATGAATGGGTATTCTGCAAGGATACAGGCACCATCAACACCTTCTCGTTGTCCTATCTCGATGCCGATGCGAATCGAATCAAAGAACCGATTCCTGTAGCCGTGATTGATATCGATGGGGCGAGTCCCGGAGTGGGATTGCTTCACATCCTCGGGAATGTTGATCCACAGAAAATCGATGTAGGGATGCGAGTGAAAGCGGTCTGGAAGCCTCCGAAGGAACGCGAAGGGGCTGTGACCGATATTCTGTACTGGGAACCATTGGAGGAATGAAAAAAATGTCATTTGATAAAATCCGTGATCCGCGAAAAATACGTCATCAGATTGGAGATATGGAATGTGACTACATCTACACAGCTGGTGTCGCTGGAGAACGCTTCTACATCGCTCTACGAGATGAGGAGAAGCTCTTAGCCACACGGTGTGAGAAATGTAACATTACTTTCATGCCTCCGCGATTGTACTGTGATCAGTGTTTCGCTGAATTGACCAAGTTTGATGAGGTGCCTTCAACGGGAGTGATTGAATCCTACACAATTACATACTTTGATCGTGATGGCGCTCCACTCCCTGAACCTGAAGTCTTGGCGTTTGTGAAAATCGACAAGACGGATGGCGGGCTCATTCATCGGATTGGTGAAATAAAACCAGAATCCCTGAAAATCGGCACAAAGGTCACAGCAGTTTTTGAACCAAAGGACAAACGTCAGGGCACCTTAACTGATATCAAATACTTCAAAGCCGTCTAAAGAGCAGCTTGTTAAGGCTGCTCCACTCCTCTTTTTAGGGGATTTGGGATTTTGAAGGGTTCTCTCGATGATTTACCGAGCGCAGCTTGGTTTCTGATAGGTGAGTCGGTACCGGACCTGAAATGTTGCCTCGTCTTCGGCTTCGAAATCGACGACCGCGAGGCTTATTGGTGACCGTGGGTCGAGTTCAAAAATTAGGTCTTCAAAATAGTCGAGTACACCACACGTGCGACAAAAGGATCCAGTGAAACGAACATAAAGTTCATTGTTGTCAAAGCCGATGAACTCGGCAAAAGCTTCAGGGCTACGAAGTCGGTTGAAGTTGGCAATCGCTTGGGTTATCGCATCTGGTGGTATTGACATAGGCTAGACTTCCTCATGCTTCTGGTTTTGAGGGCTTCGGTTTTACTAATAAAAGGTTTTGTCAGGTGCTATCAGGAATCAGACTCTGAAAAAGCCCTTGAGCCATGACCTGAATGAAAAGCTGACGAGCTTCAGGTGGAAAGACTTCGAGTTCCTCGAAAAATCGCTGACTAATCGCTGCTATGACCGCATCGTGTGACGCATGAGTGGTCCAAGCTTGTTCAACGGTGTCTTTCCACGAATCTAGAGTTGATAATGCCCGGTCGACGATGACGGGGATGTCTTGGCCAGTCACTGCTCCAAAATGGGAAAAGACTAAGAACGCTGGATCGTACCCCGCTATTTTCTCAATCGATGCTTTGTAAAGATTGAATTTGAAACTTGGCGGAAATGAGGTGGGCGTGACCGTGAAATGAATGGGGCCTAACAATCCCATCGCATCGCCGGTGTATACGGTACGAGAGCTAGATTCGAAATAGGCTAGATGGTCAGAGGTGTGGCCTGGAGTACTAATCACTTCGATATCAACTCCTTTCCCGAGGTTAATTTGATCTCCTTGATTGACTTCCCATGTCATAGCAGTCTCTCGCAGGGGCTGAATCGGCTGAGCATATTTCCCAAAGAGTACACGAGCCCCTTCGTTAAGTCGGCTTGGTTCACGAAGGGTGGCAATTGCATATTTATGCCCTACAATTGTTGCTTGAGGAATGGCGGCCTCTAGAGGAGTAGCTCCTCCACAATGATCCCCGTGACGATGGGTTACGCAGATGTACCCCAGATTATCCAAGGCAATTTTCCTTTCTTTCAATGCAGAAAGGATTTGTTCGCCGCATCGATGGTGGCCCGTTTCAATCACCGCAGTCTCTTTACCTCGAACGAGCAGACTGCCTGTAGTGTGATGAAAATCCCATCCTTGGACATCGATGAGTTCGATGTGACCAGTTAGAGCCTGCGGTTGCATGATGAAGGGCACGTGATTCACTCACCTTAGGAATGGTCACTTTATCTTGAAGCTAGAAAAGGCTTTTTGCTATTCACACCCTTGGAACAGCATATTTCTATCACTTTATGATGCATATATCGAGGGATATAATCGTGGAAGCTTTGCCTCAACGCATCACCCGCCACACCTACTGCATTGGTGGACCCAACATTACTGATCCAGATGACTGTTTCATTTATCTTGTAGATTTAGATGGTCACTTGGTCTTGATTGATGCTGGGATAGGTCGAAGTACTGATCGGCTTTTAGATAATCTCAAAAAACTAAGCTTAGACTCTACTAAGATTGAACTACTGATTTTAACCCATGAACACATCGACCATATCGGAGGGGCTGCTCCCTTACAGAAACGACTAAAGTTTAGAATCGCCGCCCACGAAAAGGCAGTTCAGCCTATTACCCAAGGAGATCCAATTGCTACCGCTGCTAATCATTATCGAATGGAAGTTGTCCCTACTTCCATTGATTTACCGTTAACCAAGGACGCAGGTGTGATTCCGATTGGAGCTGGGGATTTGCGGTATCTCCACATTCCTGGGCATACACCAGGTAGTATCGTGTTGTATTTTACTGATGGCGAGCGGCGGGTGCTTTTTGGTCAAGATTTACATGGTCCTTTCAATTCAGCCTGGGGTAGCAATATCACACAATGGCAAACATCCATGAAGCTCGTGTTAGCTTTAGAAGCTGATATTCTTTGTGAAGGGCATTATGGCGTGTATCGAGGAAAATCTGCTGTTCGTCAATTTATTTTTGGGCTCTTAAAACAAATCTCTTAACCTTTCACTTCGGGTGTATCAGTTGGAATGCTGATTCGACGGGTTTTGAGATAACCAAGTATCCACAAAAGCACTCCCATGGTAATCATAATTCCTCCTATAATGCTCAGGTTCCAAGGCGTAAATATCATAAGATATGTTCCAACCACTCCCTCCAGAGTCTCAACAAATACCATCGGGAGTATCGACAACTCATGGAATAGAATGTTAGTTAGCTCCAATCCGATGGTCCTGATCGTCACTCCCAGCATCATAGAGACGAATCCAATAACAAGAAGCAGACGCCCAACTGATGAAATAATAGTGAGATTAACTGCCTTATGGCTGATAATGACTAGGGCAAAGAATTGCCAACCCAGCAAGATCATTGATATGATAATTATTGAATATTGAAATATCGGATTGATTGCGAAAAGAAAGAAAAAACTTGAAAACCCGTAAATGCTCCCCAAAGCCAAAAATAAAGCTACAAAGAGAAGAGAGGGGTTAATGGCGGCGATTATGTACGCTCCTTTTTCGTTGATTCGGGTTGAAACAAAAAAGACCAGCAGCAGTACAACGACAAAAAGAAGGAATTGGAAGACACTAAATAAAAGAAGGAACGAGGCAAAGAAGGTTGCCGCACCAACACTTAGAAGCGTAATGGTAAATAACCATATTAGATTGGGGAACCCCTGACGAAGAAAATCCGTTTCAACTTCTTGAGTTCGCCAGGGTGCCTTTACGGCTAGCCAAAGGAGCCTAGTTGCTGATTTACCTGGGTATGTTTGCATTCGCTGCTGGACAGGTCCGGATCCTAGGATGAAAACAATACTTAGAACTAGTAGTAAACCCCGAGCTACCCAAACAAAAAGTGCGTCCATTACCACCACAATCTTACTCTGGCCTACAGTTTCTATTTGGGTATTTCAAGTATTGTTGCTGTACCAAGACCTAGACCACAACAGAAAGTCGCTAGCCCATACTGTCCCTTCTTGTGCTCTAATACATTGAGTAAGGTTGTTATAACCCGCGCTCCCGAAGCACCTAGGGGGTGACCTAATGCAATCGAGCCGCCATGGGCATTTAATCGGGGATCAGTGAGGGGGTCAAAACCCAGCATTTTCCCGGCAGCTATGACAACGCTAGCAAATGCTTCATTAACCTCAATGGCGTGCAACTCATCAATGGTAAGGTTTGCTCGTTCCAAGCATGGAGGTGTTGCAAAGATAGGTCCCTCAAGACAGACTACAGGTTCAGTTCCCACAACGGCTTGGGATTTGACAATGGCACGAGCTTTCAATCCGTGCTCATCGGCTTTTTCACGAGACATCAACATGACTGCTGCAGCGCCATCATTTATCGGACAGCTATTCCCTGCGGTTACTACGCCACCAAATAAGGGTGGGAGATTAGCTAGTTTCTCCATGGAGGTATTAGGTCGAGGGCTCTCATCTTTTTCAATGGTAAGCCAGCTAGCATCCTCTTGTCGGGCAGGCGTGGGAACAACCTCGTTTTTGAACTTTCCTGCCTCCCAAGCGGCAACTGCTTTCTGATGGCTCCATAATGCAAACTTGTCCAGATCCTCTCTAGGGATCTCGTATTTTTCGGCCATACGTTCAGCGCTCATGGGCATGGGAATAAACTGATACTTCTTGAGCAATTCAGGATTGAATGCAGCCCATCCTTCACCGAAATCAGCACCTATCGGAAGCCAGGACATATGTTCAACTCCTGCCGCGATAACAATATCCGCATTGTAAGTTGAGATAGACTGAGCTGCGAAGTTTACCGCCTGCTGGGAAGACCCGCAAGCGCGATTGATGGAACAACCTGGAACAGTGTATGGGAAATCAGCCCCCAGAAGAGCAAGACGACCAATATTAGCACCTTGCCAAGCGGTTTGGGTGTTACACCCCATCATCACATCATCCACATCTTTGGGGTTCACCTTCGTCCGTTTCGTAATTTCTCGAAGAACATGAGAGGCCAATTCATCAGGGCGAGTCCGTGCATAAGCGCGGTCTTTCCGACCAATTGGTGTTCGAATCGCATCAACAATGACAGTTTCACGGAGTTCTTTCATACAAGTCACCATTCTTGAATTTTATTCGCCTTTGTATTCGGGTTTGCGTTTTTGCAAAAATGCAGTGATTCCCTCAAAAATGTCTTTTGTTGTGAACGTTTTTGCAAATGCCTGGGCCTCATAAGCTAGCCCAACCTCCAGGGGCACTTGGGTGCCATAGTTAAGGCATTGCTTAACTAACTGCAAAGCTATCGGGGCTTGGGTTGCCAGTGACTCTGCGAATTCACGAACCTCTTTTTCAAAGGAAGCGTCAGAAAACACACGATCGACTAAACCGATTTCCAGCGCTTCATCCGCAGAGAATTGTTTACCGAACATAATTGCTTCCCGGGCTTTTACTAATCCAATGACCCGAGGCATTCGTTGTGTACCTCCCCAGGCAGGAATTAATCCGAGGTTAACTTCAGTAAGACCGATTTTCGCCCGTTTAGTCGCTAATCGAAAATCACATGCGAGCGCAATTTCACAGCCTGCACCATACGCGTATCCGTTGATTGCTGCAATTACAGGTTGGGGAAGGCGATCAATCATGGCAAGAATCTCATGGCCTTTTGCGGCGATGTATTGGGCGTATAGGGGCGTTACTCCGCTCATAAAGACTGATAAATCTGCGCCACCCGAGAAAGCCTTCTCTCCTGCGCCAGTAATGATCAGAACACGGATTTCCTTATCCTGCTCAACAGAGGCAAGAGTCGTTTGGAGTTCACGAGTAAGATCCTCGTTGATGGTGTTCAATTTTTCTGGACGATTCAAAATAAGCCATGCAATTTTTTTCTCCGGCTCCTTCTTCAAAAGAACAGTATTAATCATGGGAACTTCCTCAAAGCTCGAATAATACGGAGATACCCACGAGTTTCCCTAAGAATATTGCTTTGCATCAAAAATCCATACGAAAGCAAGCGAAAAATCCAATCAGGATGATTCGTCAGCATTTATACTGGATGATACTGATAACTTGATTACCCTACTACTCACAAGGAGGTTATTGTAGTGAAGCGGTTTTGGCATAAGAGTTGGCCGGATGGATTACCATATGACGTTGAAATACCCACTACGACAATTCATGAAACACTTACTACGACAGCAAAAAAATACTCGCAAAATCCTGCATATCACTTCCAAGGCAAAACGATGACTTACCTAGAAC
>JABXGX010000302.1 GCA_016550405.1 archaeon
TTCACCGATGATTGCCCCTCAATGACGTAGCCATCCACAGGGATTTGTGCTCCAGGACGAACAAGAAGACGATCTTCTGCAACAACCTCTTCGATAGGAATTGTAAATTCTTCACCGTCTCGAAGCACAATCGCGGTCTTTGGCTGCAAATCCATGAGCGCCCGAATTGCTTGTGAAGTTCGACCTTTGGCTAAGGCTTCTAATGTTCGTCCGAGTAAAATGAAGGAGAGTAACATTGCAGCTGAGCCATAGAACACTTCCTGACTTGGGAGCAGGAATGTTGCCGCAACTGAGTAGAAGTAAGCGACACTAGTTCCAAGCATAATTAGAGTATCCATATTCGTTTTACCATGTCTTGCAGCGTTTAGTGCGGATTTGTAGAAGGGATACCCACTATAGAATTGAACAGGGGTTGTGAGAATAAATAGAATAACTGGAGGGGTGACACCCATGGGGAGCAAAGTAGCGATAAGATTTGGAAAGAACGAAATGAGGACAATGGGAATAGTAAAAATCACTGCAAAGGCAAGACGTGATGTATAATATCTGATTTCATGTTTGCGTGACATTGCTTCCTGATCAATTCCAGCATTCATCTCTGCAACGATATCGAAGCCAATAGTCTTCAACGTGTTTCGAACAGAGGTTAGATTAACTAAAAGTTCATCATATTCGATTACCAATTGCCCAGACATGACTCGATCAGTTACGGAGAGTACTCCAGTAATTGCTTCGACTGTTTTCTTAATAAATGGCCATTCGTCTGTTCGAGGTGTAGGTAACAAGGTAAGTGTCATTGATGCACGTTTAGGTGTATAACCCGTTGATGATACTGCTGCTTCTAACTCTGCGCGAGTAACTTCATCTGGAATGAAATCGATTGTTGCCTTTTCTTCTAGGAGGTTGACGGAGGCTTTTGAAACACCTTCCTGTTGAAGTAACGCTTTTTCGATTGTTGCAACACACGCTGCACAATGCATTCCTTTGATACGCATTGAAATCCGCTGGGTTTCTGGTTTCTCATCGGTGTTCATTTTCTTCACCAACCTATTCTCATCTGGAGTGTTCTACATGTTCACGATATGCCGCCGCACAATGATGACAACAAAAGGCGAGTTGTTTACCATCGATTTCTTCGATATGTGCACCTTCAAAGACTTTGCACCCGCAGCTGGCACATACTTGGAGATTCGATTCAAATGCCGCAGCGGTTATTACTGCAAAGCGTTCGAGAAGCTGCCTTACTTGGCGACGACCTTTTCGAGTGAGACAATAGTCTCGCCGGGGTCGTTTACCTACTGGTTTATCTTCTGAGGTAACGATTTGCTGCTGTTCAAGCTGTTGTAAGAATGGATAAAGTGTCCCTGCGCTGAGGGTCCGCCCCGTGCGGTTATGATATTTCCGCATTATTCCGTATCCATGAGTTGTTCCTTCATTTAGGACAAGGAGGATGTATAATTTTGCTAGATCATCTAGAACTGTATCAAGGGGCTGTTCACTCATGAGTTCCACCATTGTTATTTCTTACTGTTTGGATATATCTAATCCGATATATTAATATAATGAAAACTCCACTCTCTCCGTAATTAAAATCAAATTGAGGTGAATATCATGGCAATTGATCCCATCTGTAAAATGAAAGTCAATGAAAGAACCGCCAAATGGACCTCCAAGCATAAGGGAAAAACTTACTACTTCTGTGCTCCTGGTTGCAAAGCTGAATTTGATAAAAATCCAGAGAAGTATGTGTCTTAGTCGGATGCCAAGTAGAAATCCTAATCAGTTTGAGCGTAGGATTCCTCGATGGGGAGACGTATACAGAACCTCGCTCCTGCCTTACTAGGAGTAACGATTAACTCGATTGAGCCACCATAAGCTTCCAGAACGCGTTTACACAGATTTAGACCCAACCCACCACCACTTGAAGAAGTACCTCTTTCGAATAATTTGGCATGAAGTTTTTTAGGAATTCCTGGACCGTTATCGACGATGTCGATTTGGATTTGGCTTTCCTTTTGGCTGATTTTCACATTGACTTTGGGCTGAGCACCTGCGTGTTGCGCTACGTTTCTGAAGAGATTGACAAAGACTATCGGAAGGAGACGCCCACCAGTCACTCGAACCCCTTTAAGTTTAGAAGATGCTTTGACTGTGATTGTTAGATGTTTATGAGTTTGCATTGCTTGTTTTACAACCCGTCGAATGAGAGCAACGATTGCTTTTTCAGCCTCTTTATCTGGGCGACCAAAGATGTCAAGGAGGCGCGTCATCCGATCGGCAGCGGCGCGAGTGGCCTCAATGAATTCATGTAATTCAGAGTCTTCAGGAGTCATCATTTGGGCAACTTCGGTGGTACTGAAAATGACTTGCAAGTCATTTCCTAAATCATGTCGAAGTAAAGAGGCATAGAGCTCAAGATCACGATTTATATTCTTCAGCTCGATTTCTGCAA
>JABXGX010000303.1 GCA_016550405.1 archaeon
AGCCAGTAACAAGGACAGCTAATCCAGGAAATTCTGAAGCACCTGCGTAGTCTCGCCAAGATGATTCAGGACCTCGATTCGCATCGCCATCTGCCCATTAACGGTGTACACTGCACAGGATAAACACTACCTAATCGGCTTATCGAAATTGCTGGTTTGAAGAAAAGGGGACGTACTGCGACTAGTGGTACTCCATAAGGTCATTGTAAAGATGGCAGAAAAATCAGCTAAAAAGAAGACAACCAAAACAAAACTAAAAAACAGAACCTTAGAATCACTAATCTGTTTTATACTAGAATTTTTGGTGTTAAAAGCTGTTTTCCCTCCCTTATTCGACGCAAGCCCTGTGAATTAGTTTTTAATTAGCGTCCGGTATTCTGTTATTATGACTTCGAGACCTTTATTTTCAGGTTCGCGCGCATTCGGGGTTTGTCGCCATTTAACCCAAACCATTGGCGAAAGAGTACAAGGACTGGAGAGTACCATAACAACGAAGGAGTACCTCTGCAATCAATTGAAAGAGCATGGACTTGAGAAAGTTCATGCACAAGCTTTTCCCGTCTTTACAAGCCGGCAAAAAAAGGCATACGTCACTTTTGGTAACCGTACATTTGAAGGGTTAAGCTTTGGTTTGTCAGGAACGACCGAGAGGGAGGGAATAACCGGTCCAATGGCCAAGTACACCTCCTGGAGCTGGAATCCCACTCCCGATGAGTTGGATAATTTTGCAGACAAGATTGTTGTATTATATACGCGTGATTTTTCTCAAGAAGTGGTACACGATCTTATCCAAGCCAAGGTTCGTGGTATCATTCATGTGACGTATGAACCGGGAATTCCTATTAAGCTTCCAATGGGATTTATCTACTCAGGTTTGAACACCGGAGATTTTGATCTTCTTCCCCCAATTATCTCGATAAATTATCGTGATGGAGCGAAGTTATTGACTAACCCCCGCGATGTGACCATTCAAGCAGATGTGACTATTCTCCAATCAGAAAGCTTCAATGTTATTGGTGAAATCCCTGGACGTGAATCGGATGCCATTGTGCTTTCTGCCCATTATGATTCAGTCCCCTATTCTCCCGGTGCTACTGATAACGCTGGAGGAACTGCGATTCTCTTGGAACTCGCTAGGATTTTTGCCCAGAGTACTCCTCGATGGACCCTGCGTTTTGTCGCGTTTGGTAGCGAAGAATGTGCTCTTCAAGGCTCCCGATATTATTGCCAATCCCTAGCCAATGGCTTGTGGGAGAGTAAACTGAACTTGAATTTTGATGTCCAAGGCACACGGATAGGCCATCTCGCAGTTGGTATCCTCGGTGGGAAACGTCTACGGACTCGAGTTAATCACGCCATTACTCCCTGGAACCCCAAAATCCAGCCCGGACCAACTGGTGGAGATAACCGGATTTTCGCCTATTATGAGATCCCTGCAATTCACTGGTGGTTTGGTGGCGGTGCAAACTTCCTGCTCAACCACACAATCCATGATCGCCTTGACATGGTTGCTCCTCAATCCCTCGAATTTGCAGGCCAAGCCTCTGAAGTGTTCATTAGAGAACTTGATACTCGACGAACGCTGCAGTTTTCCATTCCCCAGTCGCTGCAAAAGAAAAATGTCGAGTCCATAAAGTCAATCACCACAGATTCAGACTATTTATAAGTGGTAAAGCTATTGTGACACGAATCAACCAAGTGCATGACTAATCTTCGAAGTTCTGAATCACCTGCGTCGTCTCACCCAAAGGATTCAACACCTCAATCCGCATCGCCATCTGTCCATTCACCGCATGCACAGCACAAGAAAGATACTAACCCATAAAACCTTGAAACAGCTGTAACCGCAAATCACCGTTTCTTGAAATATTCAGATAAGACATCAAAGGTTTGTTGATTTCCCAATCGGATACGAACCTTGTCCAGAGCGCTGAGAGCATTCAAATCCCCCGGCTTCAATTCGAGGACCTTCTCAAAGCACTCGACCGCTTTTTCATACTCTTCAGCATTGCCATATGCTGCCCCTAAATTCATCCATCCTCGTGGATCGTCGGGTTGCTGTTTTACAACTTGGTGATAGCATTCAGCTGATTTGATGTATTGTTTATCGTTTGTATATGCAGCCCCAAGCCAGTTTAAAATTTCAATGTCACCCGGTTTCAATTCTAAGGCCCGTTCAAGATGCTGGATGGCTAACGCAAGCATTCCTGCGTTGTTGTGGGCTTTTCCGTATCCGAAATGTGCTTCTGGATCATCGGGGTTGAGCTTCATTGCTTTCGAATAGGCGCTCATCGCGGCTTGGAAATTGTTGATTCTCTCAAAGGTCTTCCCTAACTGTAGCCACGCTTCTTGATAATCTGGATCCAACTCCACTGCGCGCTTGTAGTGTTCAACCGCTGTTTTGTAATCTCGCTTTTTAGTAAGCTCCAATCCGAGCCCGAACTGTTCCTGAGCATCGTTTTGTTTTCCTGATTTATTCATGTTAAGCCCCCTTTTCGTTAGAACCATCGAACGGACAGCCAAACAGCCATGTGATTTTCAAGCCGTTTCTGATCAACATACTTGCCTGCAGGAACAAGTTTCAATGCTGTCCCCCAATACCTTTGTACCATTTGTTGGGGTGGAGCGGTTGTATCCCAATGAAACGAAAGACCACCAAAATAATGGGACCAAGGCACAAATTCCGGTTGGTTAAGTAATTCCTTGACAGACTCCTGGACAGCTTCCTCTAAGCTCTCGACTTGATCTGAAGGAATCGGATAATAGGTGCTATGGGGGATAATGCTCCCAGGTTCACAGCCAATTGATTCTCGAGCAAAGGTGTTCACAAAAAAGAACGCGCCATTATGATAGGATAGCTGACCTGTGAAGCTCTTCGGTCCAATTGCATAAAAGTTGGGTGTCCCCCGTTGGTGCACAAAGATCCAATCCCCTTCCTTGGATGCTTTTGCTAGTTTGCCGATGACGGCAAACGGTCTTGTAGGCGGTGTACCACCACCAAATTGTGCTCGCATGAAGTCCGGCATCTCTGACACCCCAAATGAATACCAGCCTATCCAACCCTCACCACAGTGGTCACAGTAGGCAAACTTGATAACCATATCCCCTTTGAGATGATAATGGAAGAAATGGGTCCTCTCACCTTTACAGTTCTGACAATTAATCAGCCACTTCTCGGTTGTTGAAAAGTAGTAGTGAGGAGAACCGCAGAGAACCAGATTCTGCATGTTCGGCATATCCAAACCCAACAGCCGACCCACAGCCGGTCCCTGCGTCGCCAAAAGCCCATGACGAATTAACGCATCAAGGGTAAAATAGATGCGACGCCCATCCGGCCACGGGATACCTTTACTAAGCCATGTTGAAAGCGTTTCATTCTCACTTCGCCCCCCAACCGAATCCAACAGTGAAGCATCTTCAACCCCCACTTCAAAAGCCTGAGGCGTTGTATACCGAGTAGTCGATGCATTACCAAAATCTGATTTGCAAAGCACAAATTCTCTGTTCTCTACATTAAACCGGAATTGCACAGAATCCGGATCTTTCCACCCCACCGTCGATTGAGCCTTCGACTTATTTTTTCTGAAAAACACTGACAAACATACCCCCTAGTTAATCCTCTCAACTGCCTAAACTTCTATAAATTTTATTGCATTATAGTGAAGAAATGGCTGACAGACCAACAAACCAAAGAATAAGAAGTTTAATCCTCGAAGTTCTGGATTACCTGCGTCATCTCGCCAAGATGATTCAACACCTCAACCCGCATCGCCATCTGCCCATTCACAGCGTGTACAGCACAGGATAAACATGGACTCGTTTGATTTCAGGTTTAAATAGAACTTCGGCGATGAAAGTAAAGATACATCATTCGGAAGGTGAGTATATGGGGGAACCAACGAGCACTAAGAATCCACATGAGTTATACGAGCTTGGACTCGAATTAATGAAGAAGGGCGAAGCTCAGGAAGCAATTACCCACTTTAAAAAAGCTGTTGAGCTCGACCCAGAGTATGCTAAGGCTTGGTGTGCACTCGGGATCGCCCAATTCAAAGCAACTAAGAAATTGCTTTTACAACCCTTTCAAACTGCAGTACGATTGGACCCATCACTTGCAAAAGCTTGGATGATGCTTGGTGAAGTCTGGAATCGTATGGGAAATAACAAAAGTGCAATTACTGCATATGAAAACTATACGAAGTTACAGCCTAAAGATAGTAAGGGATGGTTTGGACTAGGAATAGTATACTGGAATGCAAAGCAATATCAAAAAGCTGCAGAAGCGTTCCGAGAAACCGCAAAATTAGAGCCAAACAATCCCCGAGTATGGCGAGAGTTGGGTTCTGCCTATTATAGTGGAGGACAGTATGAAGAGGCTGTCATTTGTTTACATAAAGCACTGGAACTTGAACCTGGGGATTATAATACACGGATGAACCTGGAGAAAGTACAGATACGCCTTTCGAAAGAACGGTTTGTAAAAGGATTACTCGAAGGGCAGTGAATCAAAATGGCTTTTCAATTCAAAAAAGAAGATGTTGCAAAAACTCGTGAAACACGGGAAACAAAGACCCCGATGATATCCAATTTCGGATGACAGACGGATTTGTTACGCCCTTGCACAAGCCACTTTCTTGGCATGTCTTTCAGATAAAAGTAGAAAATGACCATCTGGTTGATGAATTGGGGGGAAACGACCCAGAGGATACCTTTTCGACTTGGTTGACGAAAGGCTTCCCATGGCCCGAAAACTACCGTCGTTATGCATCACTTGACACATTGATTCGCCATGGAATTCTTGCGACGCAAGGTCCATCAATTGGAATGCTTTTGGATATGGACATGCCTCGCATGCGGAACATGGTTATGTGTGGTTCCCCTCACTTTTACTACTCAGGAGACGAAGAGGAGTTAATGATCTGCACGAATTGTAAAGAACGGTGTACGAACTTCATCACTCAGATTTTTAAGAACGACAAATGGTTTCGAATCGCTTATTGTGCTCGATGTGAAACAGGAATTATCGAATGGGGTCCAGCAGGACCTAATCCAATGATGTTTCTAGAGTCCGAAGCGCTTCTTTCAATTCCATCATGGGCTGTTATAGCTAAACTTAACAAGGCGGCTGAAAGTAAGCGGTGGGTCATCATTCACCAACTCGAAACTCCGAACTTTTATGTGCTCTACAAAGGATCTGCCAAAGAAAAAAAGGACCCAGGCTTCCTTGGCCAACTAACCTATCACAATGGAAGCCTTCACTTCATCAACGCCATTCAACGCGACTCCTTACCTGGCGGAATGCTAGGTGGACACTCCATGATAATTCTCGACGAGTTAGTCGAGGATCTCAAAGCAGCGATTACCAAACACACCGAAGATCTTCTAACTCAGCCTGAACTCAAGCCCTGGCCACACTATTACGGGGGACTATCCTTTTACTGGGACCTCTCATCTGGAGATAAACTTCGAGCTCCAAGCTACTGGGGACCTCAACCCTACCTTGAGCCCGCAGGCAAATACATCAACCCCAAACAAGTACACAAACACTCTACTGTCTACATGATGATAGGCTGGTATTAACCTTCATTACACTAGTTCAACTTGCTAGTCTTCAAAGTTCTGAATCACCTGCGTAGTCTCGTCAAGATGATTCAGGACCTCGATGCGCATAGCCATCTGCCCATCCACCGCATGTACCGCACAAGAAAGACACCAGCTAGTGGATCATTGTTTATACGATTCATCAACAATTGTTATTTTCTTCTGACCCAAAGATTAATTGAATAAATTATCTCATAATATGAGAAGACAATTGGTGAGGGAAAGATAAGATTGCCTAAAATCCCTAGAACTCCTGATGAAACTAATCTTTTTGATTTCTCTCTACTTGATTATCCATTTTCTTATGAGAAAGGGAATATTCTAGAACCACATCAGACTATTAGAGAGTGGATAGCTCAAACCGAACATATAGAGAAACAACAAAGAGCCCAGGAGGCTATCCTACATTTCTTGGAACGATTCTCAAAGAATATTCTTACTTCTAATGGCTTAGATAAATTTAAGACAATTCTCCAAAATATACCCTTATTTGAATTATTATTTGAGCTAGTACTTCCAAGATTCGCAGGAGAGCATTACAGAGATCACCTAAACCACACTCTTCGTACAGCGCTACTTGCTAATCGCATTGCCATACTTTCTGGGCTTAGTTATGAAAAAAGAATCAGTTTAATTCTTGCAAGTTTGTTACATGATTGTGCTTACCCAGTCCAAGTGGCTCCTAAAATTTGGAGGTCGATAAATTCTACTTTAAGTGATGGTTATCGAGTCATTTGGTTCAATCTTTCTCCTCATCCAACCCCAATCGATACAGGTGAATGTTACTCGAAATTATCAGAAGTAATTGGCGTAAATACATCAATCATGCATAAACACATTGAGGGAACTCGAGAAGATCCTGATGATAGAAACCATGGGGCATTAGCAGCTGCAGAATTTCTTCGAGAAGCTAAGGAATGCTCAAATCAAGTATTGGAGATTGCCAGTGCGATATACCTCCATGATTCATCATTAGAAACACCAATAGATTTCAATTCAAATCCGTTAGGTGCAATTTTACTCATTGCTGATGAATTACAGGAGTGGGGACGCCCATTGGTAGACCCAAAAGGAAATTACTCTCTCCCAATTATTAGACCTGAATGGAATATAGAAGAGGCGGATAAACGAAATTTCACACAAAATAAATCTGTAAATAAAATTAACTGCCAACTGGATTATCAAGGAGAATCATTTCCACTTATTAAAGTCCTTCATGAGAAGTTTTTGAATCTAAAGAGACTGGCACTTAACCAATTTCCTCTTTCTTTTAAAATAGAAATTCCAAATCCGAGCATTGTTCCTCCAATACACTTGAGTAGATTTATTGACCCTGATGATTTGGGAATAAAAATTAATGGCAGAAAGAAAAAGCCATGGGAAGCAGATGGCGTCAAATATTCTGATAAGCAAATTGGAAAGGATTTGAATCTCCCCGAATCCAAAGTTAAAGCGTTACGACAAAACTTGAAGTTCCTTCAAGGAACAAAAAACTTGACAAGAATTAAGAAACTTGAATTCTTTTTATGGCAGTATTTAGATTCAAACAATTTCTGTGTAATTCCAGGGCTTCCTGAGAGATTTCTTTTAGTAACTGAGAAAAGTAAATTCCAATTATATCTAAAGTTTTACAGTAAATATCCAAAACTAGCGCCATCTCCTATTATTGGAGAACTTATTGAAATTAAATCAGAAAATAATAATCAGCTACCAAATGAGTTGAAATCTCTTCCGGTAATTTTCTATTTACTATACTTAAATGGGTTCTTAGACTGGATTTTTAGAACTGAGCCTCAATTAGAACCTCGTTTATTTTGGTTTCGAAAGATTGCATAGGATTATAGATTTAGCATATTCCTAATATTCTGAATGATCTGAATAATTTAATCAAGTTGACTTAGAACCTCAACAAATATGGCCATATGCCTGTTCATGGCATCCACAGTAGAAGAGCGAAAGGTAATCGAAAGCCTACACTTCGAATTTTTCAAGTCCAAAATCAATAGAAAATTTGAACGATGCAATGTGTAGTTTTAGACCTTTTGAATTCCATACCTTCACAGTTTGGGTGATTTCAGGGCCATATTCGGCACAGATCAAGACACCTACGACAGGCTTTTTTTCATCTCTTTCGATTCGCTTTACATATTGGGCTAATTGTTTGATGTCAGCTACAATGGCAGCGGCACGTTTAAGCTCAAATACAAAGCTAGTATCCCCTTTTTTTACTAAAATATCGAGTCTACCTTTCCTAATGCCAAGCTGTCGTTCGATAACCAATCCCAGATCAAAGAGAACGTACTCGAATAGATTTTCGATATCTTCTTCTCTCATTCCTGCATTGGTGAAGAGGCTCTTTAGATGGGAATCCACTAAAACTGTAGATGGAGTGGAAAAAGACTCAACTGCGTAACCTGGATCCAAAACGATGATGGGTGCCCGAATAGCCTCAACTGGTAATCCATCTGATATCTTATGAAAATCTGACAGTGAATGTAACCGCTTAAGCCTTCGAATTCGCTTAACTAGAATTGCATAACCTTCGTCCTCATGAACTACTTCGATATCACGATAGCGAAACTGAGGAACAAAGGCCCATTCTTCCTCTGTTAGTTCCCGTTCACGGAAGTCGACGAACCGAAGCACATCACAGGCGTGTGTAACGCGTTTCTTCTTTGTGGCGTAGAAATAGCCACGGTTGACTGTATCGTAAGCTATCGGAAGTGTCGCAGCTGAAGTCCAAAAAACCCCTCCTGCTTTCTCCGCATGAAAGATATGCGGAACGACACGACCAACACCACCACCTCCAACATAACGATGATATGGATTATACGGAATCAAAATTGCATTCGCCACTAGAAATACCCCATTCCTGTTACACCCTAACCCTTGTTCTTATGAACTTAACGCGACAGGTATTTTTTACAATTAGATTTTCTCGATTTCTTGTTTGATAAGCGGCTTCAATTGTTTGTCGAAAAACCACCCCAAGCCACTACGTTCACTTGGATGAATTAGAAAGAGAACAAGGGTATCAAGAACCTCCGTTCCTGATTCCATTCGTAAGTTCAAAGTCAAATCAATACCTTGATTTTGGCGCAGTTCACGGACTATAAATTCTCGCCAATCCATAACTAGCCCCGCTCTTTTCACGATCCATCGATTCACCATACTACCCACACTAATGATTAAACTCGGCTTCAAATGCATAATTTCCCGTTGAAGATGATAATCTGCACATGCATCTAGAACCAGTCCCCTCCTCCTTTCTTTACGAAATTCACCAGGACATTTGATGTAGTGCGTCCAATAATACAATCCTGATTCCTGCTGCACACTCTCACAGAACCTCTCCCCAAGCAAGAATTTCAAGCGTTGAGGTACACTACTTTTCCGACCATCCTCTAAAACCGCTTTCAAATCAGCCTTCGATAACCTTTCACCTCGAGGTTGCTCCGTAACAACCATGACTTGCATTGAGCTTGAATCCATTTCAAAGACTAGCGGATTCACTCGCTCCATACAAAATCCAAAGCAATTCGTTAATCCGCTACAGCCCCTAATGTCCTCAGATAAAGACGTCATACTGAGTTCTTTAACAACGATGTTTAAACAGCTTACTGAAACCACTAAGCCGTTAGTCCTCAAAGTTCTGAATCACTTGCGTGGTCTCGCCAAGATGATTCAGAACCTCAATCCAAATCGTCGTCTGCACGTTCACCGCCTGCAGAAACAGAACTTGAAAATCAAATCCTTTTTTAGTGTCACATCAAAGATTCTGCAGGGGGAAAGCATATGATGTCAAACCGAAAGAGGGAAAGAACAATAAATAAAATTTCAAAACCTACATCGCAGCGTAATAGAAAGCTTCGATGGCAATTTTGTGGTCATTTCTCTTTGATTCCCTTCATTTCCTTAATCATTGCAGGAACAGGTGCTCTCATCCTATCTATATTCGCTACACTCACTACCCTCAATTTAA
>JABXGX010000051.1 GCA_016550405.1 archaeon
AACGTGAGCACGACTGTCCAATCCACGAAGATGGCGTGCAACTGGTCGAAGTGGAAGAGGCTGGGGCACAAGTCACCTTACCAACGCACCAACTCTTTGAAGGCGCCGTATTTACGGTGCATGTGCGCCCATGTGATAAATGGGAATGCGAATTTCACTCGGCCTGTAATCCTACGGGCATCAAGGATGGTGATCGGTGTCGCGTTGAAAAGGTGCACAAACGGGCAGGGTTGGTGTGTTCACAGAGTCGAAAGTTGGGACTAGCAGATGTGAACCGGGTTAGCTAGCTGTTGTTGCTGGTTTGGAGCTGACTTCCCATTCCTCGGTGAAGAGGACTTTGGAATATTTGTCTTTCATGTAGGTTTCAATGTCATGGGTGACTCCGAGTTTCCACATTTGTAAAGATTGGTTGAGGAGTATCCGGGGATCAGCGCTGATGGCAATAGTCACGGTTTTGCCTTTGGCGGTCACCTTGAGGGATTTTTCGTCGACACCAGTGAAGCGTCGGAAGATGAAGGCGTCCAATTTTTCCTGGGCTCCACTCAGTTTCTTTTTCACGGTTATTTCATAATCAACGGTGTGTCCTGCAAGGACGGGATTAAAATCGACGGTGACACGACCTCCACCCACATGGCGTACCGTGCCTGTTTGGTTGCCAATTCGAACCCGCACGCCCCGTCCAAGTTTTTGGTCAGTTTTGATTCTGGCACGGGGAATGATGCGGACTTGCTGAGCATCGCGGAGGCCAAAGGCTTTCTCGGGTGGGAGGGTGATGTTTTTAGTTTGCCCAACTTTCATTCCGATAAGTGCTTCATCAACGCCCGGAACCATCCAACCTTGTCCAACAATTAGAAGTCGGGGTTGATAGGCTTCTTGTTCGTCGAAGACATTTTCGGCTTTGGCAACATCTTCTTTGGTGGTATCGAAGATGCGATGATCCTCGGTTGTGAACCCAACAAAATCAGCGAGAATGAAATCCCCGTCTTTGATCACTGTGGGAGTGGTGGTTTTTTTGGCGCGCGTCTTCGGTTTGCTAGCGGTTTTAGGGATTTTGGCCGGCTTTTTAGTAGGTTTCTTAGCTGGTTTCTTGGTGGATTTGGGTTTAGACATCAGAGGTCACTTGCACGTTTTATTCAGGGTAACAGGCTTGTCTAAGCTTTTATAATAATTCCGTTGGATAGCCTAGCCAATGAGTATGCTGCGAGGATGCCGGGTTGAAGGTCCTGATGGTGGTTGAATCACATGTCAAACAGGCAGGTGGAGGACCCCTGTATTGGTCCCAGCTGAGTGACCACCTAATTCGACGGGGCCATGAAGTGACGATTCTTAGTGGGATTCCACCAGAAGCGGAATTTGCGTCTCCAAATACCGTAGGACTGCTTCCGGTTCGCGCTAATCTGCGGAGTCGCTCATTGGCAACCTTGATGAGCCGTTACCTGTTTAAGCGACGATATGTTTCAGCGGTTCGTGCTTTTGCTAGCGAGTGGCAGCCTGATATCATACATACAGTGCCACCCATCGCTTCTGAGGCAGCACTTCGTACAGGAAACGAACTGGGGGTCCCCGTGGTGGCGTCCGTGTTATCCCATGTGGAGGCCCAATGGCCTCAGGTTGAGCCGGGACGTATTCGGTCACGATTGTTTCGGTATCTAGAATCGCAGGCGCTTCGTAAACCGTTTTCTCGGATTATTTGCCTGACCCATCGATCTGAGCAGGTTCTCGCAGCAGAGGGTCTGCCTGCAGACCGCATTGTATATGTTCCCCATGCGGTAGATATCACCCGTTTTCATGCTAATGTAGTGCCAAGATTTCGTGATCAGCTTGGATTATCAAAGGAAGCCTTCGTGATTGGGTATGCGGGAGCCTTGACTCAAGAGAAAGGATTTGATCAGCTTCTCAGTGCAATACATCGTTTGAGTGATGTTGAGAACCTACACCTGTTAGTAGCGGGAGGAATTACTTCGCATCCCGAGTGGAAGGAATTCGTGGATCAAATTAAGCAGGCGCGAGTCCATTTTCTAGGACGTCTGGAGCATGATGAAATGCCTGGGTTCATGGCTTCGTTGGATTTGTTTGTTATACCTTCATTCACAGAAACGCTACCTACTACGCTCCTTGAGGCATTAGCTACGGGTACACCGGTGTTATCTTCAGGAGTCGGTGGAGTTTCAGAGTTTCTACGAAGCGAGTGGGGAGTCACTTTAGACGCGCCTGATGTTTCCAGCATTGTGGAAGCATTGGTTTTCTGGAGACCACGGCGTACAGAACTACAGCGAATGGGTAAGAGTGGACAAAAGTATGTAAGAGAACATCATAACTGGGCAAACACGGGTGTGCTAACAGAAGGAGTGTATCGATCGTGTCTGAAGAACCAGTAGATGCACGCCCTGATAGTCCAGCGACCCGGTTTGCTGAGAATGTGGTCGCGGAATCGGTTACAATTCTCATCGTGTTTCTTTTTGGAATTGCATCATCCATTTTGATTGTACGTGGTCTCCCTCAAGCACCAATTTTTGAATTTTACTACTACGTGTTGGTGTTTTCCTGGGTGAACATCCTCATTCCATTATGTGTGTTAGGCATGGATGTGGCATTGCAGAAACATCTGCCCGAATTAATTGCTGACCGTTATCACACTTTAGGGGGGTCAATCGTCGCTGCAGTTGCATGGCCTATTCTACTTGGTTTTGCACTTGTACCCTTAGCTGGTTTGTCGATTGTACTATATTCACAACAAGCGGGATTTCCAATACAAGTACATTTGGTGTTAGCCATTGCTATCTTGACAGTTCCGTTAACAGCAGTGAGCATGGTGCTTCAAGGGGCATTCCGGGGAATGCAGAAAATGCGATACGTTACATTTGCCATGGCGCTTTACCATGCACTGTATGTAAGCGGGCTAGTATTTCTATTTCTGACCGGGATGATGAACCTGGCCACGGTTCTTTGGACTAACATCCTTGTTTCGATAGTAACTATTGCTTATGAAGTGTATATTCTGTTGACACTGCTTCAGAGAGATAGAGAGAGGTATATTCAGTCCCAACCGGCAGCTTGGCATCGACGGTTGGCAGCAACAGCAGTTCCTGCATTAGTATTAGCCCTGTTAGGTGCCTTGTTTTTGTATGCCCCGTTATTGATTGTGAATACGTACCGTACCTCTGATGTGTTATTCGGTGCATTGGGATTAGCGTTGGGGATTGCGGTTTGGATACAGCAGGGATTAGGGGCGCCATATCGGGTGTTGATTCCCAGGACTTCGAGTGATATTGTTCGGAATGCATGGTCGACTATTGTAAGGTATGTGCGGCGAGCTTGGAAGCTTGGTATACTGTTGTCAGCGTTCATTGTTGTGGTTGCAGTGTTTTATGCAGCACCAGTGTTCATTGTAATGTTTGGGGAAGAAGGAGTAGTAGCGTTTCCTTTCTTCATCTTGATGGCGGGAAGTTTCATCATTTATCCATTGACGGTTATGTTTGCAGATGCGTTAATTGGTGCGGGACGGATTAAGTCAGTGCTCATAATAAATGGTGCGTGGACTTGCGTGGCGGTGGGGGTTCTCTGGTTTGTAGCACCCATTGGTCGGGAGATCGTTGTGGCGCTCATCTGGTTGCTTGGTATCCCTTTTCTCGTTGTTTATTTGATGCTATATGAACGGCAAACGGATTCTCGATTGTCGGTTCGGTTTGTCCCCAAATTGGTTGTTCTTCTTGTCCCTATTGGGCTAGCGGCGTTGGGTATTATGTGGATTAGTGAATTCCTTATCCTGGCGTGGGATTTGGTGGGTGTGGTCTCTTGGTTGTTTCAGTTTGGAGTGATTTTGACTTTGATTCCTTTGGCAGTCTTGTATCTTTGGCTGTTGGTTCGGGGTCGCGTTTTCGATACAGGGGACCGACTTGCAGTGTTGCGGTTGAGTGCGGAGCTTCACCCTGTTTCGCGTCCAGTTTCTTGGCTTGTTGAACAAATAGGTCCCCATCAAGATCAAGATTAGAAACAATTCCGTTACCGTGATTGAGAAAGTAGTTGGTAATAGACAGTTTCGAGTTTTTGTGTGGTTGGTTTTCTCGTAAAATGATCGAGAACGCGTTTCCGACCGGCACGACCAAGGGTATTGCGGAGGGTCGAGTCGGTAATTAGCCGGAGTAAGGCTTGTTCGAGTGCTGTGGAATCTTGGGGGACCACAATAAGTCCGGTGGCTCCGTTCTGGACAACATAGGGCACACCACCAACACTGGTGGCGACTACGGGTTTTTCTTGGGCCATGGCTTCCAGTTGGACGATGCCAAAGGCTTCGGAGCGAGAACGGGAGGGTAACACGAAGATATCACAAGCTGTGTAAATATCACGCA
>JABXGX010000304.1 GCA_016550405.1 archaeon
GGTCTGCCTGTACCACTTCCTTCACGCTGGTTACGGTGGTACCCGCCACCACCACCCTTCCAGACCTCAACTCCAGGGAAAACGCGTGGGTTTCTAGGATGTCGGGAAGCATCCTAGACATGGCGGAATATACCGCCCGTACAGGCAGGCCTTCCTTTTTTGGAACCCTCCAGCAAATGGTCTGCCTGTACTCACTTTTTCATCCCCAATGACAACTCTTATAGTTCATGAAAATCGAATTATGGAGTAGAGGGATTGATTTCTCATGCGCGTTCATGAAATTCGATCAAACAGTTTGAAGATGTGCATTGGAATCTTAGCCTTCGTGTTTCTATTGTTCAGCCCATACCCCACAATTTCTAGAAGTTCTAGCCACGGAATGGCGTTTAACGCACATTGGGATATTCAATATCACGGAGTGGTTGTTGATGTAGATCTAATCGCTCCGACAAGTGTAATTACCATGAACAAGTATTGGTTTAATACCAGCGCAGAAATTCAAAGCATTGACACAAGCCCGCCTAATGCTGTAGAAAAAGTCTTCATCTTCAAAATATCCCACCTTCTCATTACACCTAATTCTTTATCTTCCGGATATTCATATACGGATAGAAACATGAGCGTCGGTGATCGCCGAACTCGCAACAAACATGTGATGTTAAGTGCTTGGTCTGTTGGGTTAGTGCCGGGCTCATCGACAATATTAGTCTATCACGTCGGTGTTGATCTGGGAGTTGAAGATACGCAGGGAACACTCAATGTCCTAAACAGTACATTCAGTTATGAATTCGAAGTCGTTGCGGGAGAAGATGCAGCTGAATATTTTCTCCAATTACAACGTACGCAGATGATGATTTACGGCACTGTTGGAATAATCATTGTAGCAATCATTCTGGGTATAGTGTTTTTCGTCTCCAGAAAGCCAACGAAAGAAGTCCTTTGATTGAAGTGAATGTTTCATCTCTGTGTTGATTTGGGTGCTGTTGGTCTGATATTTTCTATTTTCCATTAACTTTATATAGGTGTACCAATCGATATACATAGCGTGGCAAGGTATCTTGTGTGGCATGATTATGTGCCTATCAAGGTACATGGTCTCGCACACAAACACAAGCCTGCCACCCACGACAACCGCTCTCAGGCGGAGAACACCTATGCCGAAACAAAAACTACCTGAAACATGGGAAAGTGACGTACGCCGTGGCCTTCTACGGCTTCTGGTCCTTGCCGTCATCAAAGAATCAGGATCCACCTTCGGGTACGCCATAGCCCAAAGCATCCGCGAGCGCACTGCTGATCGGCTCATCGTTCAAGATGGCACATTATACCCGTTGCTCCGCCGTCTCGAAGAACAAAAAATGGTCCGCAGCACCTGGGACGTATCTGGTGAACGGCCCCGTAAATTTTACCAACTGACTGCGAGTGGTGATCAACAGCTTCTAGCCATGCTAGAATTTTGGAACGACCTCGTTATCTCCTTAGATCCGCTTTTCCGCGGCATCGCCGTGGGGCGTGAAGCAGACAGTGAATACCAAGAACAAGTGCAGTTTTGCACTTCCTGCGGCAACCAAGTGTATCCTGGAGCTATCTACTGTGCAAACTGCGGAGCGGAAATCTCAAAAAAGTGATAAAAAATGTCATATAATCCTCAAGACGAATATTCGGGCGATGGGAAACCCCCACAAGCATCCTCACCTGGTGATGAGGCTTCAGCTCGAAAAATCATCGCAGACTACTTAGATCAAGTGAAGGCTCGACTTCCCTCAGAAGTTGCCGCTGAAGTGATCCCCGAACTCCGGTCTCACCTTCTGGAACAAGCTAGTCAACCTAGTGGACGCCTTACCACAGCTGCTGCATGGGATGCCGTCGTTTCGATGGGTAGCCCCGACATTGTGGCACGGGAATTTCGACGCGAGAAAGAAGAAAGCGACATCGAAACCGTTGAAAACTTTCTCGACGCGCTTACTCCACAATACCGTCAGTATTTCTGGTGGTCCATCATCGGGATCGTCATCGCGGACCTAGCCCTAATCGGCTTTCTTGTAACAGTAGTTCTACTCAACATGAGCACAGTTCCTATACAGTTCCTACTTCCTTACATCATTGTTGGAGTTGTTGCTCAAGTTTGGGTGTTTGTAGGAATACTCATATCTTACTTAGTCATGCTTGCCTTATCCCATCCCTCTGGACCCCCGGTTACCGAGATTATTCGGAGCATTATCCGGGATCATGAAAAGAAAGAAGAACGACGCATCCCCCGTACCCAAAAACGGGTTCAGAAGCGTGTAAAGAAATATAACGAACTCACTGGTCGAGGCTCCCTACTTGGAAAGCTCCTCGGTCATATCATTGGTATCGTTATCGCCTTAGTTGCAGCCATCGTTCTACCAACCTTAGTTCCGACCTATCCAACCCTTGAAATCGCAGTACTTTACTGGTTAGCCTTCTTTGGATTAACACATGCAGGACTCACAACGATCCGGACAGCCGTCGGTGATAGTTCATTAGCCGCCGCACGACTCTTGGCATCTATTGACACTCTCTATGCGTTAGTAGGAATCTGGACGCTCACCCTATTCTTCTATGGACCTCTCTCCTGGCCGATTCCCGTGTGGAATGGAGTCTTTTGGGGACTCATTTACTGGAAAGCCTTTGTATTCCCATGGATATGGTGGCTTGGACCCCTACTAATCTTTATCAGCTTTGTGGCGATGATAATCAACCTCATCCAAGTGAATATCTACATTCAGCCCTTACACAACGGTTACGAAGTGTGTATCGACGAATTTGGATAGTTAGCATGTCCGTCCCTCCTGGGGTGGTGCGCTGTTGGGTGCGTGCCACCCCTCAACTTTCTTTTTTTTCACAAGCCTTATCTTTGTCATACCGTTATTGAGAGTATATATGAGGGTCTTTGATGAGCGCTGAAAATTCTGTTATAGTTCGGGCATATGATGTGAAAGATTTCGTGTCTTTAACGAATCTTGTTGCGGAATTTTTTACTTACCATCTTCAACTTAATGGGCGAGGACCTCTCCCACCTGAAGAAGCTGCGACAATAATTCCTCAAGATATGCTTCAAGAATCTTCTCATATTCTCGTGGCTGAAACAACAGAAGGAAAAGTAGTGGTTGGCTTTTGTCGAGTAGAGCTGCATGAAGGAGCTTACTTTCTTCGGGAATTAGGAGTCACGGAGAATTGGCAAATTCGTGGGGTGGGTACAGCTTTACTTCGAGCTGCTGAAGATTATATCAGGGAAGTGGGGGAAACAAATCTTTACCTTTCTGTTGTTCCACGAAATATCAATGCACTTCGGTTCTTTATTCGCCGTGGCTAC
>JABXGX010000305.1 GCA_016550405.1 archaeon
CTACACGGATTCGTCGGGTCCACTTACGAATTGCTTTATACCGAAATGAACGCGCTCCTGACGCATTCGCTGCAATAGCCCCCCCTAGATGAGCGGTCATTTCAGTAGGGTCTGGGGGGAAAAAGTAAGTTTCAGATTCACTAAGGAATTTTTCAAGTGCTGCTTGCTCTTCAGCTGTTCCTCTTTCCTTTAATACATCGAGTTGTTTTTTCCGAATGGCGATGTTGAGGGCTTCAAGCGTAATTCCTGGTTCTGCACGCACGTACCAGCGGCTTTCATCTTGATCAAAACCTATGCCACAGAGTGTATCCATCTGCTCTAATGTTAGAAGTATCCCTCCCTGTGGAACCGCCCCACCGGTTAATCCTGTGCGTCCTGCTGAAATCGTCAATGGTGTTTTCGACTCATATGCCCAGTTCACAACAGCAACGACATCAGCTTCTGATTTGGCATAGTAAATCCGTTCTGCGTAGCCATCTCCAAACCGAGCCTCGTCTGTAAGGTAATCGCTACAGGTTTCGCAAATTGCCTCCTCGCCTTCTACCACTCGAATCTGAGATAGCTTTGAAGGAGTAATGGTTTCGGCTTTGATCTTATTGGTCTGCATGTACGGCACCATCGAATCTAGGTGAACTCGAAGACTTCGCCGGCTAATTAGCCAAATATGTTTTTAAAGATTTAACAGCATTATTTTTGGTGATTTTTTTGAGTAAGAAAGTAAAATTCGGCATATATATTGCGAATCATGGAATTACAAGTGATCCTCAAGATTATATCAAGTTAGCTACGAGTGGAGAAGAATATGGATGGGATGGGTTCTTCTTATGGGATCATGTTTTCCTTCCGTGGGCACCAGATCAAGATGTTTTGGATCCATGGAGTATATTGTCTGCTATTGCTACTCAAACGAATAGAATCACTATTGGTACAACGGTGACGCCTTTGGCAAGAAGAAGGCCAATGGTAGTAGCACGAGAGGTAATTACAATCGATAGACTTTCTAGTGGAAGATTTATTCTTGGTGTGGGATTAGGAGGTACAGCAGAACTAAAAGCTCTAGGTGAAGAGGAGGACCCTAAGATTAGAGGGGATATGCTTGATGAATCTTTAATAATTCTAAAAGGCTTGTGGTCTGGAAAACCCTTTACTTTTGATGGAAAACACTTCAAAATAAAAGAACCAGTTAAATTTAAACCAGAAGGTAATATAAAGATCTGGGTTGGAGGTACATGGCCAAACAAAAAACCATTTCGACGGGCTGCGAAATATGATGGAATTTTTCCATTGAAAGCTGGATCTGATCCCTCATTATATCCTCAAGATTATCAAGAAATTTTGAGTTATATTAGAAAGTATAGGAAATCACTGGACTCATTTGATGTTGTAAAAAGCATATTAACCGTTGGCGACAAAGAGGAAGACGCTTATATCCATCATTTCATGGACATTGGTGTTAATTGGTTGTTGGAGTCTTTCTGGTCAGAACGGTGTTCTTTGAAAGAAATTCAAAAGATAATTGAACGTGGTCCTCCAGAATAATTTTGGAAAGGCGAATTGAAATACATTAATGCGTTCAAGCAAATATTTTACGACGAATATCAATAAGAAATTCTGGAAGAATAATTAAAGTTCAGAGAATACTAAGACACATTCCACAAGGTAAGTTAAAGGCGTTGACTCAGTTTCCTGTTCGGTTGCACACTTCAAAGTAGAAGGGGAAACTGGTGTGAGCGTCATTCGCTCAACATGAGATAACAGATCCTCAACTGAGAGCAATTCTTGTTGGGTGTCTAGAAGTTCAATAACACGATAATTGCCGAGAAAAAAATGCCATCTAAGCCGGGAGGTTTTGGTCAATATAAAGAACACTCTGTTTTTGTAACTTTTTTGTTTTATTTCGTAGCGAGTCTTCCCATACCTGAAGTTGTTGATTGTAGCCAAGTCTTCTACAATTTAGTATTACAAAAACACCTTCACCCCGATCACTTCGGTAAAGCAATCTACTGATTTTCAATAAAGTCCTTAACCGAGTTCTTTGTATTCAATCTATTTTGATTTATGATAACTCTTTCATTAGACAAAGCCAAGTTTATCTTGACAATTATGACTATCCTCATATCTATCGCTGGATTGGGAAACGTTACCAAACGATTATTTGACATTCCTTCATTTCCTAAACACAACTTGTAGAATCGATCCTTATTCAACTTGTTTCGGAATAACGAATTAGATATTGTGAGAAACAAGTGTTGAGCTAAGATTTAAACTGATCAAAACAATATATCCAATCCATTTATGTACTTAAATATTTGAATAGATTAATGCAGCAAAACAACTTGAGGAAAAAGAATGACTAGCGAAAGTAAATCTCCGCCAGTTAAATCTGATGATGAGGAATCCGTTGAGATGGGACTTTTTGAGAAGTATCTTACTCTCTGGATTTTGTCATTTATGGCCGTTGGATTGTTAATAGGTTGGCTTTTCCCTGGATTTGCTTTGACGCTTGCAGGCCTTCAGTTCGCGGGATTCTCTATCCCTATCGCCATTTGTCTTTTCTTCATGATGTTTCCCACCCTCATCAACATTGAATACCGGGAAATCAAGAACGCCATTAGATACCCGAAACCACTTTTAATCACTCTCATTGCTAATTGGATTATTAATCCCTTCCTCGGATTTTTCTTGGCAAGTACCATTCTCGCTACGAATCCTGGGTATGCCATTGGTGTTATCCTTCTTGCAGTTTCACCCTGCACTGCAATGGTATTGTTTTGGAATAAATTTGGGAAAGGTAATATCAATTTAGGCTTAGTCATCACTTCGATCAATTCTATATTGATTCTTCTTCTTTATGCACCACTTGCTTCCTTTTTCATAGGTTTCTATGTCTCCGTACCATTCATTACCCTCCTCTTCGGAACTATGTTCTTCCTCATTCTCCCCCTCCTCACTGGCATTATTGTCAAACGCCACATTTACAATACCAGAGGTCAAGACTGGTACCTCAGTATTTTCAAACCTGTCTTGGATAAAATCGCTATCATCGCTCTCCTCATTACTCTTATCGTTCTCTTCTCCTTTCAGGGCCAAGTTATCCTAACCCAACCTCTTGATGTTCTCTGGATTAGCAGTGTTCTTCTCCTGAATTATGCCATTATGTTTACTTCCGTGTTCCTCGTCTGCTACAAACTCAATTTTACCTACAAACAAACTGTCACAACCACTATTATAGCTAGTAGCTCCCACTTTGAGATCGCAATCGCAACTGCCATTCTCCTTTTCGGACCCGGTTCCACAGCTGCTTTCGCAACCGTGATTGGTGTCCTCTGGGAAGTTCCTCTAATGGTTGCCTTCATCAAACTCGCTCTACGACTTAAACCGAAACTCTGGGTTGAACCAATAACCACGATTACCAGTTAAACTGAATCCAAATGTGAACAGAAATTCCCGTTCCGAGAAATCTAATTTATTTTAAAGAATAATCCCTTATTAGCTCAATAGTTCTTGAACCTGAACGACTAGTTGCTTAACGAGTTTAGGATTTGCTTTGTAATGGTTAAACCGTCCTTTTCTCCGACGCTGTATTAGTCCTGTACGTGCCAATATATTCAAATGATGTGAGATAGCTGGCTGACTCAATTCACTCACACCCACAAGCTTACATACACAGACCTCTTTTGTTCCAATCGCGGCAAGAAGCTTCAATCGTTGTGGATGCGCCAATGCTTTTGCAATAGCTACAACCGTACTAATCTGCTTTTCACCCGACTTAGACTCTAGGTCTGTGAATCGCTGTAGGAGCCTTTTTCTGTCATCACCAGTTTCCCCATTACAATGTTCAGACATACTTTTCACAAATTTTTATTGGCTTTTAAATTTGCAACCCATCCATGTATTTAAATGCGTCTAATTAAGTCTCAAGAATAACAATACTTTGTGAATTTTATCTCAATAATGTATAATGCGCCTCTTGGTGAATTTCGTTTTATTAATGAAGTTGTACCTCAGTTGGTCAAAGTGTATTTTAGGCGAAAAGATTCAACTTGAAGTATAATCGTGGTTATTCATCATCATCTGAAATATAATTGACAAAAATGGCTATCCTCATATCATGTGCTTAGACTTCAATAGTTTCCCTTATTGCGAGGCGGGTTTAATGGGAATCATCAGTTCAGGCTGTTGAGATAGTGGTGTGGTGATTTTTTGCCATAGTCTCCACCAAAGCCATCCAATAAGCCAACTAGCCCACAGAGAATAATTCCAAATGTAAAACCAAAGACTGTAGCGCGGGGAACAGGTCCACTCATTATATTGCCTATGACCATAAAAATGAAGAGCGAGGAAACTGGAAGAAAGAGAATTATTGAAATTATGAAGTATCGTTTTACGCGGCGCTGTGTGCAATCTTGGCAGGCCACTCCATCAAACCCAAACATCCCAGTGGTTTACCGAGTTGATTTCCCCAAAGACCAATCACGATATACTTTGTCAATCATGGTCTTTGGGATTGCTGAAATGGTCTTCGTAAGCCTGGTGTTTTTTGATCTTGCAATTCTATGGTATCTAGTCTACTTTGCAATCCTTCTCAGTGCGATTCACTTGATTCTTAGCTCCCAGATTTCAACCCGAGATGAGTGGGTTGATACTGCTGCATCTATAAAAGTCGGATGATCTTGAACAACTACTCAATCCTGATGTCTTCTTCTTTGAGAAGAAATTCCTCGAATTTGTCTCGGGCTTTTTCACGTCGCTTCTGGTGTTCGGTGAGATATTTCGTGGCTAAATCAACGCAGATGTTTTTACATTCTCCGCAGAGCATATCTCCACTTCGGCAGCGCTGTTCAAGCTCGTCTAATTTGTCTTGTTGTGGAATGAACACTAACTGATAATTGGCGAAGATTGAGCAAATCTCAGGTTGTCCACCCAGTTTCCGTTGTTCGGCTGCATTTCCTCGACCTCCTGTGAAAGCATTTTGCAGTTTCTTCTTAATTACCTTGGGAGGATCCACCGTAAAGAGAGCGGAATCCGGATCCGAGGCGGACATTTTGCCACCCTGCTGTAATCCGCGGAGAAACATGGAATGCAAGATGCCGGGTTTCAAGTATCCGAGTTTGGGGAGCACATCCCGGGCGGCTCTAAAGTGAGCATCCTGATCAATGGCAAGGGGAATAACACAGGGGACATTGTGTCCCACTCGAACAGAGTGCAGGAATGCGGGAACGGTTTGGAAACTTGTGAAGAAGATGGAACCGATGTTATTAGAATTAGTAAAACCAAAGATGGCTTTCGCAGTTGAAAAGGTGATGCGCTTCGCGACTTGAATGGCAAGTGGGTACATGGTTCGTGCGTGGAGCGAATCGATAATGATATGTGTGTTTTTGGGATCAAAGCCTGTTGCGATTAAATCAAGGGCATTCTCCTTGGCGTAGTAGCGAGCTTTTTCGAGGTCTAGCTCGGATTTGAAGAGGAATTTCTCATCATCGGTGAGTTGGAAGTAGTAGGGGCACTTGAAGTTGTCTTGCATCCATTTGGTGAAGATGAACTGCGTGAGATGCCCGATGTGGGTGTGGCCACTGGGTCCCCGTCCATTATAGAGGTAGAAGGGGTTGCCTTTCGCGTATTCATCGAAAATGAAGTTCATATCTCGGTGACTGAAGTAAATTCCACGGGTAAGGAGGTAGTGAAGCTCCCCTGTATATTTCCTGAATCGGGCAAGGAGCTTGTCGTCAATGAGTTCTGTGCCAAACTGTTTGACGAGTTTAGCGTAATCCACATCGCCTTTAACTTCCCATGGGGTTACCACGAATTCTTCATCACTGGGCATTTATTACAGCTCCATTCTTAATGTGTTCAACGGCATCCTGGCCCTTCTTGCCTTGAAACGTTAGTTCTGTTAGGTCCGTACAAGTTAAGTTCTTAAAAGTTGAGGCGGTCGTAGAACTCGGGAAGAGCTTAGAAGAGAACAGGTTATGGATTTGGCCAAAAACAATCGCCTGACATCCTTAACTACCAACGCCCAATCCCGTATGTTTCTATTTAAATGATGTCATCGCGAGCAATCGTGAATGCGAGCTTTTTTAGGAAATGATTACATAAAGGAGTGCGAGGATTCGATCCTCAGAGGGAACACTAATGATTGCTGCTTCTGAAAAATCTGAAACAGAATATGTGCCTTTAGATTTTGGTAAGGTGCTTGAATTCTCCTTACGATACTGGATTAAAAATCTGAAATCATTTTATGTCATATTTTCCCTGATTCAACTTGGAGTCTTATCGGCAGCCTATGGAGCGTTCTTCCTTTCTGGTTCCGACTGGTTTGTCGCTCAAATCTCTCAATTCCTAGGTGCGCAAATCCCCTTCTGGCTCATAACTGCTGCTATTCCTTCTCCTTTAGTGGTTGGTCTAGATATTCTTCTAATCATTGTGTTTGTGATCAATTTTGTGGTTCAGACAATATTAGGTGGAATGGTGACTCGACACACTGCTGATTATCATGCTAAACTCGCTCCCACCCTAAATGAGAGTTATCGTGAGACACGAAGTCGGTTTTGGTCACTATTAGGGGCTCAAATCTTGGTCGTGCTCATTCTTGCCGGGATTTTAATCGGGATGAGTATGCTAATGCTTGTTCTTGGAATTGGCTTGCTCTTCGTTTGGGGCTTCCTTGGTGTGTTTGTGGGTATTGCCATTGGAGGGATTCTAATGTTCATTGTTACCCTCTATGTGACTGTGCATTTAGCTGTTGTAACACCAAGTGTGATTATTGGAGGCGCGAGTGCTGGTGGAAGCCTCGGTCGAAGCTGGAGACTTGTACGGGGAAACTGGTGGCGCACCTTTGCCATCACTCTCATTGTCGTGATCCTTACTGGTGCTATCGGAATGCCTACCTCGCTGGTCCTTGGGTCCCTGATGTCCAGCTTTTGGTTTCCATCAATGACATTGCTCCTAATCGTTGCCTACATTGTCGTTAGTGCTGTTATAATTGGCTTCACTACACCGATTGGCACAGCAACATCGACGATGATTTACCATGATCTTAGGGGACGCGAATACACATCTTATGTACCAGGTGAACCTCGCGCACTCCATTCTTATACCGAGTGTCCAGTCTGTAAACGCCCGGTCAGTCCGAATGAACGGTTCTGTGGACAATGTGGACGAGAATTGGATATCGATTAATCCTTGTTGATTGGCAGGTTCTCAAAACTGGGAATAGGCAGGTACTAAACGACATTTTAATGGGTCAAATTTCTAGCTCGAAAAAGGTTTAAATTCCCCACTACTAACCATACGCCCGACTGTCTCAGGGGTCATGGCCTAACCAGGTATGGCAACGGGCTCCAGAAGAAGCTACCAGACAGTCGAACCGACCGGACATCCGGGATGACGATGTTCTGGAGCTACCTGGTGAAACCCGTAGGTTCTGGGTTCAAATCCCAGTGACCCCACCATTCCTACTATCTCTAGCTAATCTTTACGTTCATAGGCTTGCCATTTGCTAGGATGAGTGAATGCTCGTGTATATCCGCCTTTGTGATTGATAGTCAGAACGGTTCCTCGGTTTCCCCCACTTATCCATACAGCAGTTCGGCGAGTTTCGGGGTCAAAATGCATGGGTCCTTTAAATGAAGTAAATATGTACTCTCCGAAATACGACGTGAGTAATATTGTACTTATCGAAATTCCACTAAACACAGCTACAATGGAAATCACCACTGATAGAAAAATCCAGGGTGATGTGGTCCAAATTAACATATAATCATAGTGGGATAATCCATGGGTGGCTGCAAGGGTGTTATATAGTTGGCCGAGGCGAATTAAATCGATGTATGATGCAGTGGCATATAAACCGCCAAAAAGGATTGATCCACCTAATCGGTGGCGAAATGAATTGGGGTAGGCTATTGGGACGAGGGCTGCAGCTGTGAGTCCAATGCCCACGCTGATGAGAAGAGGGATAACAACAGATGAGACAATGGAAAATGTCGAAATGGAAGTTTGAGTCCCAGTCCCTGTTTGGATTTCAGTAATGGAGACGATCGGTGGAAGGAAGAAAGCAATATTTACAAGAATTAATCCCGCTATAAAGGAAATGAGATAAAATACTAAAATTCGATTTTGACTAATCCACCTGGGCCTTGGAAAGGGCTGGTCGATAACTTCCGATCTAACATGAAATTGAGGGATTGGACAAGCTCTTGACGACTTGTCTAGCGTGTTCTTATCGAGAGGATGAGTTACCATCCTAATCGCCTCTGTATTTGAGTCAGTAAATGGAGTGCGTTTTCGGAGGGGGTTTTTTCTGCAAGTAGTAGAATCTGCCACTCGCTAGCCAATTGATTAATGGTATCAATGCATGTGTTTCGGGCTTCACAACAATGACACATACCGTTGTGTTCATACCAGGTTTGAATTCCAAGAGTGGGGGAGTAGAAAATGAAGGCTTGGCTTTTAGTGTTCGGATGGTATCCCATTGCGAAACCATGTCGAGGACTAGACCGTTTCAGGATAATCCGGTTGACTGAAGCTATGTAATTAATGAGGTTCTTTATTCGAGTCTGTGCTTGACGCTGGGCTTTACTGATGAATGGTCTAGACACCTCCAACTCTTCTGCAATGGTCGACGGGCGTATTTTCTGGCGTCTTTTTAACCAAATATAATCTTGCTGATGTGTTGGGTGTCGTAGACTTCGAAACAAGTCTCCTACTCGCCTGTTTAGTTCTTCATGATAGGTTAGAAAATTTGCGCTTATAAATTAACCTGTTTTGGGTTAACTCATTATATTAGCACGAACGAGACAGTTGTTGCAAAACCAATAGCTACTTAATCTCGGATTAACACTTTCCGGTATCTCTCTTCGGAGGATTATCTAATGGTTAAAGATATGACCGAAGCCAATCTTCGTAGTGCCTATGCTGGTGAAAGCCAAGCACACATGCGCTACCTCATTTACATGGATATGGCAAAGAATGAAGGATTTCCGAATGTTGCCAGGCTCTTTCATGCTGCTGCTTATGCTGAACGAGTTCACGCTAGTACTCATTTCAAACACATTAAAACAAAAGGTGACTTCCAAACCGTAGGTGGAGCCATATTTGGTACCGAGAACACCTCGGAAGCTCTCCAAGCAGGTATTGATGGCGAAACCTTTGAAATCGAAGAAATGTACCCCGCCTACCGCGCCGTCGCTCAAGTCCAAGACGAGAAAGGCGCCGATACCAGTTTCCGCTGGGCGATGGAAGCCGAAAAGAACCATCTTGGTCTGTATGAGAAGGCTAAGAAAGCAGTTGATACTGGAAATGATGCCAATATAGGCGACCTTCAAGTCTGTCCAGTATGTGGGCATACCGTGGAAGGTGATGCACCTGATAAGTGTCCGGTCTGCCAAACGCCAGGTTCTAAGTTTAAAACCTTCTAGCCTCGCCAATTTCCCTTTCTAACCTGTGCAGGCAGATTCGGTATCTCTTTTTTTCTATTTCAAAGCCCTACTAGCTTTTAGGGTGAAATAGCTACAGGTTGGTTTGACGAAGGAGGCTAACTTGATGGTTTTCTTTGATCCAGCCGTTATCATCTATCTCCAGTCGGCTCTTCCATATGTCTTTTGGGAAATTTTGAATTTTCTTGGGGATCCCCTAATCTATGTCATCCTCTTGGGAATAACCTTCTGGTGCTTAAGTAAACGCGAAGGAAAAATTGCCATAACGCTGGTCATGTTTTCAAGTTTCATTAATATCATCCTAAAGTATGTATTCGTAATGCCACGACCTCCAGCAGAACTGCGTCAAGGCGAATATGTCAATGACCAGTCTTATGGGTTCCCAAGTGGTGCGACTCAGACAGCAACGACATTTTGGGGTTGGGCTGCAATTCGTTTACGCCGGTGGTGGGTAGTTATCATGGGTATTATCTTCATCACCATCACGGCGCTAGCTCGTATGGGACTAGGGGTGCACTTTCTGGGTGATGTAATTGGTGGAATCATTATTGCAATCATCCTTCTCGTCTGGGCCTATTTCCTTGTGCCATACTTTGAACCTCGATGGAAACAAATGCCTGAATACCTCCAAGATTGGTTGCTCCCTATAGTTGGACTAGTTTTTTTCTTGGCATTCTTTATTGCGTATGCCTTTGGAGTTCCCTTTTTTCCAACTGAAAATATCGCCGTGTCAATGGGGGTCCTAGTCGGCTTTAGTCTGGGTGTGATTCTTGAAAAACGCTATGTGAATTTTAAAATTAATGTCAGTCGAAATACGAAAATCAGTAGAGCTATCCTAGGCGTTGTAATCGCTTTTCTCATCTATTTCGCGTTGTCAGTGGTCTTCTCACTCGTTCCTGTCCTACCACTCCTCGAGTATTCAGCTCGGTTTATTCGATATTTACTCATTGGTTTATTTGGCGCATTTCTCATTCCACTTCTCTTTACATACATTGAGAACTGGAGAGGACTTTCATAGCAAATATCAAAGAATCTGATAACACTCCAAAAATCAGTTTGGGAGTACTTATCGCACTTGGATACTAGTACCTAGCACGATTTCGCCAAACATCTCTTGTTTCGCTTGGCAAATAGGGCATTTGTGAGGCGCTTCTTCTCGAAATGTGACATATCCACACACTTTACAGTAGAAGAGCTTTCGGTTGGTATCTGAGGTTTCTACGGAGTTCCTTTGAGTTACAGGTTCCTCGGGTGGTTTGCCTAAGGCTCGGTCGATTTTTGTTTGAGGACGCCTTTCAGGAATAGACTCCATGGGTTTGGTTCCCTCATGGACATCTTTGCTAACATAAAGGGCACAGAAGCATTGTCCGTATTCCTCTACATCTGGGTCACGATAGTCACAGGGACAAATGATATCCCTATCCCATTCAAAATTGCCTGAAGCTAATCGGCATGGGCAGGATCCATACCCATACCTTTCCTCATTATCCTTTAAACCTTCAAGGAGGTTTTGGAGAAAATCAGGATCAGGGCATAAGTACATGCCGCTGGCTTTTGCGTTGTTTTCAGCGCGGCGTTTTATGTTCTCGATGTTGCTCATAATCCCAACGCCTCAGTAAGTTTATCCTTCTTGAAGCCTGTGATCACAATTTTATCATCGATAATTAGAGTGGGAAATGCGATGCGTCCTCCGCGTTTTTTAATATCTTGGTTAACAAGTTCTTTATCGGCATGTTCGAGCTTGTCGACATCTACGTACTCGTATTCCACGCTTTTGTCAACAAGGAAGGCCTTGGTCATTTTGCACCAGCCACATGTGCTGAGCGCATAAAGCAGCACTTGATGGTCTTTGCGGTCGCCTTGTACTTTTTTGCGTTCCATAGTGGAAAAACCCTCGGCACCCCTCACGCTTTGTGACTTTAAAAGGGTTATCAACTTGCGTGATGGCTGTTTAGATTCATCTTAACATATTTTCTCGCAAGCTCGATATATTCAAAACAGAGAAACTCCATCATGAAGAAACCATGATTTCTTGACTGGAGCCTGGTTAAAGTGAAATTTGAAGTCATTAATTCTCCTGGGATTTCTCACAACAGTTATTTCTTCGCCGATAAAGGCGAAGCCTTTGTAGTGGACCCACGCCGAGATGCCGCTATCTATCTCAAAATGGCTCAAGAGGCATGTGCAGAGATTCGATTCATCTTCGAAACCCATCGCAACGAAGATTATGTTATTGGCTCTTTGGAATTACAAAATCTCACTGAAGCCGAAATCGTTCATAGTGCAGAGACACCTTTCAAATATGGCGAGCATCGAGTGAAAGATGGAGACACTTTTAACATTAGCCGGTTCCGCATCGAAGCCCTGCACACTCCTGGACACACCGATGATAGCATCTGCTACACGGTAACTGATACATCACATAGTAAGCGACCTTTCATGGTATTTTCAGGTGATACCTTATTTGTTGGAGATGTTGGGCGAACGGATTTGCCAGGACTTGATATTTGGGAACAAATGACCGAGAAGCAATTTCATAGCCTCCACAATAAATTGCTCCCTTTAGGCGATGATATCCTCCTGTACCCTGCTCATGGTGCCGGTTCGATTTGTGGGAACAAACTTAGTGATCGTGATTTCAGCACAATTGGGTATGAACGCCATCATAATCCTATTCTATCTCTTAACAACGAAGCATTCGTTGAATATATGTTAGGGATCCAATTGCGTCGTCCGCCCTATTTCCGAAAAATGGAAGACTACAACCTGAATGGCCCCCCTCTTCTCAAAGACGCACCCATTCCTCAAGCACTCACGGTCTCCGAGTTTGAAAAGGCAATGGAAAGACCAAATTCAATTGTTGTGGATACTCGGAATCCGGATGCTTACGCGTCCTCTCATCTCCCTGGCTCATTAAGCATCTGGCTCCAAGGTCTATCCTTTTACCCTGGATGGACTTTGACATACGATCAACGAATTCTCTTGGTATTAGAACGCCCCGAGGACATAACTGTCGCCAAACCTTTCCTCTGGCGCCTCGGTTACGATAACATCGAAGGATACCTCTGTCCTGGAATTAATGTCTGGCGAAACCAGGGAAAACCCACATCTCAGTTTGGTGCCATCACAGCAATACAACTCAAAGAAAAACTCGAAAAGGAAGAATTAGTCCTCATTGACGTTCGTTCAACCGCAGAATGTGAAAGTGGCTTCGTTGAAAACTCCATCTATATCTACGTTGGAGAGCTTGCAAATAACTTGGACAAAATCCCCAAGAATACACCATTGGCTACAACATGTGCAACGGGGTTGCGAGGTAGCCTCGGTGCAAGTATTCTTCGTAGAAATGGATTCCAAGATGTGAGTAACGTATTAGGCGGACTCAAGGCTTGGAATATTCTGGGATACCCCTTATCACCGGAGTGCCCAGTATGACCGAATATCCGGATTAGGGAATGAAATAGCCCCAGAAGAAGGCTAGAATTGCGACGATGATGGTTACAAGCAAGATAACCGGAAGAGCTTTCCGCATCACCTGCCCTTCCATGCCTTTTGCATCAATGACTGCAGCAGCGTTTTGTAATTTCGCGGGAGAAAGCACACTTGCTAACCCGCCACCAATTCCTGAGCTAGCTCCCACAATTAATGGCTGGGCACCAATCGCTGAAGCGGTCAATTGATGGTATGGTTGAAACATGACTATTGTGGAAGTTTCACTTCCACTGACAAATCCGCCAAGAAGACCGAGAAACGCTGCTGTTATTGGATATAATGGACCAAAAGAAACCGCGGTCACCAAGGAGAGGACATAGATCATGTTCCATTCAGGGATAAAATCAGAAGCCCGCAGCCAAGAGCCATCAGCTGCGATAACACTTCCAGAATAAATGAGGATGTAGGCAAGCGCAAAGAAAATAGCTGCAGAGAGGAAAGGGCGCCAGACACGTCGAATCCATGTTACAAGGGTTTCCTGGACTTCAATATTAAATTTCGAGACCCGGTTTTGAGAGCGTGCAATGAAGGCATCGATGAGAATCGCGAGGAGTGTAGCGATGAGGACCCAGAAATAGGCATTCCACAGAAATCGTGTATTAATGGTTATAATACCAATTGTAATCGGAAAAGTGAGAACATTGAAGAACAGGTCATAAATGGGGGGAATAAGATTGACGAGGAAGCAGAAGAAAATTAGGATGAGCCACGGCGCCATAGCTTGTAAAAGGCTCATTGATTCAATGACTGGCTGGTCTTCCTCAGTGAGGATGCTCTTATCCACAAGGCGAAGTCCGCGGAGTTTAGAATAGGCGAGCATTGCCCCAATCACTGCTAATCCTGCGAAAATATTTGTTAGCGTAGTAAAACCCACCCATATGAGATTGCAGAAATAGCAGACCATTCCAGCGATAATTCCCGTGGCTAGGGCGAGTCCAAGGGCTTCACGCTTAAAGAGAAGCTTCCGTCCTCCTGCCAGCCATAACATGGCAAAGGCGATGCCTGTGGCTACGACGGGCATGTATAAGGAGAATATATGTCCTGACATGAAGAGGGGTTCAACGCCTGGATATCGAGTTGCCCAATAGTCTCCGGGGACCACGTCAGAGAAAACTAAAACGGGAATCCCAAGCAGAGCATATGTGGTGAGGGGATCATAGCCAATAGAAGGGAGCATCACTGATACTAGTGGAGAAAAACCCATGGCTATCATGACTGGTGGGAGCATACTTACTGGTGTAGCCCCTAATCCGACGAGGAAGAGCCCTAATCCTACATTGATAAGCATTATTTGAATGGCTTTGTTGCCGGACCCCAAGGTTTTGAAAAATACAGTAATTCTGGCTAAAGCGCCTGTTCGCACCATGTAAGTGATCATTAGAATTGAGGTAATGACCATGAGCGATATGGGGAACGAGGCAATGATGCCCGCTACGCTTGCCAACACTGCGAGGAGCGGATTTGTGCCAAAACACAGAATTGCGATGGAAAATCCAAGAAGGAACGCCGCGACCCCAACTTTATCGGCTGACCAACGACGAAAAACAAGGAGATATAGGGCAAGTAAAATTGGAAGCAGAATCAGCACTGTTCCTAACAAGGGATTTGCAGCAACAAAAAGTGTAAGTGGTAGCACCATCTTGATCAACTCATGAGACTTAGAATTCCCAAGCATTTTCGCGTGCTCTTTCCCTAAATAATTGCCACACGTTCCCAGCTTCTCAATGGTGACTAATAAAACCCTGCTGGTTCTTAAGGAAAGTTCAAGGCGAACTCAGCGCTACGTGATAACCGTGTCCGAAATGGAAGTTCCTATGTGGTTAAGAGCCCTCATTGTAATCATCGGAATCATCATGGTTGTCCTAGGTCTATGGGTGATCTGGAGCATCTTCGTTCCCACCCTTCTCGTGGGCTTAGTAGTCATGCAAATCCTCGGAGTCATTCTCCTTATCTGGGGTATTTGGCAAATTATCAAAATCTTCATGTACAAAGACGCACCAGGTGGAATGAAAATACTATTCCTCCTTGCTGACTCCTGCTCATTATCTTTGGTGCAATCGCCATCGCAGTCCTCTAGCTCCTTGCTGGTCTCCTCTTTACCATCGGGTTACTCATTTATGGAATTCTGATTTTATTCGGTGGGTTCATGGTGTCTGAGGGTGGCTGGCAACGGTGGCTAGCTGTCGTGCTGGGAATCTTCTTAGTTATCCTTTCCGCGTTCTACTTGTTTAGCTGGCTTCTTGCCTATGGCACACTACTCATCCTCTTTGCCATTGGATTACTAATCGGCGGATTCGTTCGCATGGTCTATGGCTTCAGCGGTTCCTATTACTAGACCGAAATTCCCTGCATTGGAAAGGTGGTTCTCATCCCAAGAACCCCTCTTCTCTTCCTTTTTTCGTAATTATACAAAATCCGAATGTATTTAAGGAGTGAACACGCGAAGCCACAGCAACGTGATAACCATGCCTGAACAAGCACAATGGTTACGCATACTCGATGTCATACTTGGATTGATTGCTATACTCTTCGGTGCCTTGCTCTTCATCGTCCCAGGATTTATCGTCGTCTACGGAATTGGTATGATCCTTGGTATTGGACTAATAATCTTGGGTATCTGGCAAATTGCCAAGATATTCTTAGCCAAGGAAATTGATATGCAAGCTCGAATCATTAGCATATTCATCGGTCTCCTCATGGTGATTTTCGGTGGCCTATTCATTGCCGCACCTTCATTCTTCCCAACACTTCTAGTGTATATTCTCTCAGGGGCAATTCTTGTTATTGGACTCTTTCTCCTGGTCCAGGGCGCAATGGGGAAGCAAATGAAACAGTGGATGCGCATTCTCTATATCATCTTTGGAATCATTGCCATCGGTATTGCCATTCCCGCATTTGTCCTCCCTGCAACCTGGGGAATTGACCTGGTGTCAATTGCAGTCTCGATTGCTCTGATTTTCTTCGGAGCCCTGCGACTTTTAATAGGACTAACTGGCGACTACACTTAGTTAGACCAAATAGCAGTCGATTAAAACTGAACGGGGTCGAACTCAGATGAGTTCGGCCTTCTCTTTTTCTTTATCCACATATTCTTTGAATGAGAATCGTTGTCAGAAACTTACCCACCCAAGACAGGCCAACCGTGGTGTTCGATTCCTGCGTCATCGACGGGCTGTTCCCCGGTGGGGAGAGGCTGTCACCTCCCGCCTTACGGATCAGACGTTTAGGGTCTCCGCACAACGCGCAACGACCATCCGCTCTTCTCGTGATGGCACCGTTTATACACGTCCTCCTCTCGCGGAGACCTGAATCCAGTTCGATGGTGCGATGGAGGCGAACTTCCGGACCCTAACTGGCTATCGAAGGAGTAACAGCTGTCAACCCTTTGCTTCCATAAAGAACAAAAGGAGAAGACCCCTAATCACCTTGACTTATAATCTCATAGGAGGCATTTCTTCTTGACAGAAAAGTTCGACATTCTTGTTGTGGGGGCAGGAATCCTCGGAGTTGCCACAGCTTATTATCTTCAGAAGAATAGTCCAGACAAAACCATTCTTCTTGTTGATAAACTGCCAGATACAGGTCAGGCAAACACGGCTATGAGTGCCGCCGCTGTTCGGAACATGTTTTCTTCTTCTACGAATCAGTTACTCACTGATACGAGCATTGATTTTTTCCGGCATATTCAAGAAAATCTGAAATTTGACTTAACGCTTCATCTTTGCGGATACTTGTGGCTGCTGAGTAATCATCAATTCAATGAACCGAGTGTCCAGGATTGGATGAAGCGGATGGAAGCCAACGATATTGCCTACCGTGCTATAGCGAAATCCGAACTCAAGAAACTCCTCCCCGGGCTTGTCACCGACTTTTCTAATGATGAGGAGGCTAAAATCATGAATCTGAACCCGGTTGATTATGCGCTCTTTGGAGCTGATTGCGGGGTGTTAGATCCAAGCCTCTTAGTCCAATTCTATAAGGACGAATTCATGAAACTCACCAAAGTGAAACCACGGTTCAATCTAACGGTACATCAATTGCTCTTGGAAGCAGAGTCATCCCTTGGGCTTCCAGGTGAGCCCTTTGCCTGGCAAAATAAACAAGTTACAGGGATTCGGTCTTCACAAGGCACAATACAGGCAGAAAAAGTGGTTCTTGCTGTGGGTCCATGGACTAACGCACTTCTGGATCCGGTTGGTATACCTAGTTATGTGAAAGCGAAGAAACGTCAACTGTTCATTGTTGCTGGCAGCGAGCATCCTCCGTTAGAGAAATTACTATTCAACAAGGAATTCAGTAATGCTGGGTTCATCCCATTTACGATTCTCCCCTCAGGAGGGGTGTATATGCGAGGGGTTCCAGAGGAGAAATCCTTTTGGATTGGCTGTGCTGATAAAGTGGGACGCGCTTACAAGTACAACATGGATGATGACGATTACAACGCGGAGCGCACTTATTATGAACAGAGCATTTATCCTGTTCTCAGTAAATACTTCCCTGCCTTCACCAATCTTCGTCCAACCAATATGTGGGCTGGCTCCTACTCTTATTCCGTGGATGCGATTCCATTGGTCTATGAACATTCGGGAGTTATTGTAGTCACAGGCGCGAGTGGATCTGGAATCATGAAAGCAGATGCTATTGCTCGAATGGCTGATGCCCTTTACCGTGGTGAAACTGACGCCAAATTATACGGTGGACGGACAATTCCTGCTACGTCACTAGGTCTTACTCACCGGAAGGTCGAACGAGAAAATGTTCTAATTTAGCCTACAACGAGTTCGGTGGGTGAACCAATGCAAGAACTCTTTCTTGTTCGTCATGGGGAATCAGTCCACCATGTTCAGGGTCTTACTGGTGGATGGACGAACACTCCTCTCACAGAATTAGGACGAAAACAAGCTCAACTCACGGGTCAAGAACTAGAGAAGTTGCTTCCAAATTCGTCTGTAGGATTTTATACCAGTGATTTGGAACGGGCATTGCAGACCGCACAGATTATTGGCTCAATTATAGGTGTGACTCCCGTTGCTAAAAAGGCGTTACGTGAATTACATTGGGGCATCGCTATGGATATGACACTTGAAGAGGCTCGAAAATTAGAGAGGGAAAAAACCGAGCCCTTACTTGATTGGGTTCCTTTTCCTGAAGCCGAGAGCTGGCGCATGCTCCATCAGAGAATTACTCCATTCCTTGAACAACTCGATAAAACAGAATCAGGTTCCGTCTTGATTGTCAGCCATGGAAACGCGATTGAAGAATGCATTTTCTGGTGGCTAGAAATTTCCCTTGACCAACGGCGTAAACTTTCTTTTACAATAGCTCCCTGTAGCATCACCCATTTATGTACGAATGATTGGCAACAGAAAGTCGTGACATTTGCAAATCGCGTCAGACATCTTCAATCCCTCTCTCTTTAGATTCAGAATTCGTCTGTAATTCTTTCTGGGTTGTGCGTTACCGCAATCTTTTTAGGACTCACATCGGCTTTGACCTTCTATCCTCATTGAGGGTGACAGATCGTGCGTCGCCAAATTCTTGGACTATCGCTACTCGTTATCCTTCTCACACTAACACTATCGCCTATCCTGTTTGAGTATGCACCCACAGGACCGGCCATAGTCGCTACAAGTCCTCCAATCCCCGGACCTACTGACTTGAATGCTACAACACCGCTTGTTTCCAACGAGGCCTACACCCCTGCAAATCCAAATGGAAACTCATCCCTCCTGAATGTCCTCGTCTTATTAGTGGTTGCCTCAGATATTGGTGAATGTAGAGATGGTGATCTCACCGTTCACACGTTTCGTGTCCATAACATCACAGACGATGCCCTGATGTTTGAAGACGATCTCGCATATATTACAGGCAAAGGTTGGACAGTGGAAAACTATTCACTATTAGCTGTTGGCCTACCAATTGGCCATTCCTATTACGTGCAATGTTACTTTGAGCGGTTCACGGGAATCGAAACATGGACGAATACCACTAAAGCTTCAATTCCTTTCATCTATCAATATACTATTACGGCTGCTATCCCAGACTATACGTATATTGGTGACACCTCAGACACCATTGATGTCAGCATCGAACATATCAGTAGTTCTGTGTGGGGGACTCTGACCGAAGCGAACACCACCTTAATCTTCCAAAATGCGGACACTCCGTCCAATATCACAAAATTCGACAATGTCTTAACCTACAATGTTTCCAACTCCCACTGGGAAATTGATGAGTTAAACATCTCTGTACTCATCCCAGGTCAATCTTACAAGATTCGTGTTGGAGCTAATTACTCCTTGCGATATCCATTTCATGATGGGCTTGGAGGCGTTTCAGATGCCTTCACATTCAGAGGACCTTACCTTCGAGTTGCTCAACCCCAAATTATCTACATTGGACGCGAAATCCAAACTCTAAATATTACCGTTGATTGGGTCTGGCACTCGATCTTTGGATACCTTAGTGACACAGATGTTGACTTATCGAATTTCAGCATCAGTCTTTCAACCGGAACTGCTGGGATAATTCTTAATGGAACTTTGAACTGGAATGCTGCTGAATCGAATTGGCATTTTGCCCAATTCAATGTGAGCTTCTATGTCGACCAAGGCGATTTGCTGATTGGTGAAGCGTACAATGTTAGTGCTTACTTTAACTCGCCATCCCGAAGTGGGCGACCCGCGGTCAATAATACAAGTCCCTTTTCAGACTCCTTCCTCATAGACTTCGATCCTCCAACCATCGAAAGCGTCTACCTGAATCCGACTGCACCCACGGATGAACAATGGGTTGTTGTAACCGGAGAAATCTCCGACGATGCGTTGATTGATACTGTAATTCTTAGTTATTACAATGGTTCTCAGTGGATTAACGTAACTATGGTTGGCAGACCCAGCAAGCTGGCTAACTTCACAGCAGCGATACCGCCTTTCTCGGAGCAATTCGCCGTAGATTACAGGCTTTATGTGAATGACACACAAAACGCTTGGGACAATATCACCCTGCAATATATTGTTGCGGATTCCCCTCCTGTGATTTCCTTCATTAGTTATCTCCCACAGAACCCCACAACTACTCATTTGGTTACCATCAATGCAACGGTAACAGATGGAACAGGGGTCAGTAGTGTACAACTTCAATATTCGTACGATGGAATTACATGGCTCCCACCCCGGGATATGACTAACGTGGGTAATGATGTCTACCAGATTGTGCTTCCTCCTTATCCACAGCCCTTACAAAGTCATGAATTCCGTGCTGTACTGTTCCGAATTATTGCAACAGATGTATTTGATAATGTTCGGGAATCAGCAAATCTTGCATATCAAGTTCAGGGTACCTTACCTGGTTTGGATCCCGCGACAACTCTACTCATCATTGCATTCATCGGCATTGTCGGTGTTGTCCTTATAATCCTATACAAAGTGTATGAACAATACTAACCTGGACAGCCTCTTTTGAAACTGCTGTCCCGGTTCCTCCCTCTTTTTTTGGTTCGTTGCCTATTACGCAATTTCCGCCGTAAGCCTAATCAATGGCACAAAACCTTTTTAATAATCGAAACGGATTTTTGTTAAGGCAGAGACGGTGTGAAAGCAGGGGAAAGACCACTCTGTATAACGCCTCTCTACGTAAGGTGAATGCCTATGATTGTACTTGAATACCAAGATGGAACCTTTGTCGAATCCAACCAGGGTTCTGGCGGAATCCGCTGTGAGGTCGACAAAACCACGAAGAAAATCCGAATGATTATGCCTCAGGGTTCTGGTCTCGTCGAAAGACGAACAGCAATGCGACTGGCAGACACTGTTGCGCGGAGTGGATATCTTCTTTCAACTGGTGAACGAGTCGGGCAAGGGTTTGAACTCGTCGTCGATGAGAAGGGTTCTGCGATTCCAGATCGACTCAAGCAGAGTCCTCGGGTCAGCTACAGCTCAGTTACCGTTGGCAGTGTTGTCGATAAGAAGTAAGTAGTACTCCAAACAATAGTACTCTGTCAATGTGACACAAAAGAACGAGGTCGCTAAGCATCCCATAATATCGAGGTGATTGATGTGAGCGAAGAAGAAAATAAAGGAGGCTCTCTGACGGAAGAGCTTAAGCGCGAAATAAAAGAAGGCGCTAAGCTCGAACACGTCAAAGAGGTTAAACAACAAACCGTTGATTTGTCTGCAGAGAAGGCACTCCTTGAGAGGCTCAGAGCAGAAGGGAAACTCGAAGAGGAAGATTAAACACCTTCTTTGAGCCAAACACCCTTTCTTCTCCTTTTCTGTAACACCAAAGCCATTTGGTGTTATGATTTTGATTCGATAGGCAGATTTCGATATTTCTGAATGCGTTTTTGGATTTCTGCTCGATGTTGTTGATACACCGGACTAGTTCGTAGCACCCATTCTTGGAAGTGTTCAGCCATGGCTTCTGGGCTCCACCGGTCTTGTCTTCGGTCTTTACTCCATACGATTTTTAGATCAGTTCCACTCATTTCCAGTTTTCCTTGCGTTTGACAGAGTTGACATTCAACATGGTTTTGGTCACGTAACATGAAAAAAGGTGTTCCACATCGGATACACGTATTTTCTGGGGTAGGCGATGTAATGTGATTATTCGGGTCTTGAATCTGTCGGACTAATGCAGATCCAATGTTCTTGGCTCGAGTCATGGTTTCCACATCGAGAAGGACTTCACCCGGTCCAGGACGATAAGCGACAAACCGATCAACTAGGTTAAGCCGTAAAATCCCAGCGAGCATTGAAAGCATAGGAAGTGTAAAGGGATCCCACTCGCGTAGGCCTGCTGTTGCAATAATCGCTCCTGGTCGTGCGGTGATTTTCCCAAGTTGAAGGCTGTACTCAAAGAGGCGATCAATGAGAAGTTTGATGATTCCTGCAGGTCCCAGAAAATATGTTGGTGCTGAGAGGATGATGCCATCTGCCCATTGAAGATAGTCCCAGAGTTTGTGCATATCATCATCTAGACGACAGGCTTCGCCCTTAAGGACACAAGCCAGACAGCCTTTACAAGGGAGGAGCTGGTATTCGGATAATCGAATTGCTTTGGTTTCAGCGCCGTCCCGCTGAGCTTTAATGAGGGCCTCTTTGACTAAGACTTCACAGTTACCGAGTTTTCGAGCTGAACCAATAACACCTAATACCTTCAAGCCTTTTCACCTCGGTCTAATCATCTCTGCTTCCTTAAGAGTCTCTAGTCTTGGACATTAATGGGAAAATAAGGTAAGACTCTAAAACATGATTTTAAAATCGCGAAGGCGAGGATTGAATTCAACATTTGAGATTGCCACGTGATCAACTCTCGCTGCTGGTGACCCATGATGAAGGAATTGAATGAATTTCTCTATTGCTAGATCTGGACCTTGAACCTGGCATTCTACTGTCCCATCTCGCTTATTACGAACCCATCCAACCAGATTCAATTCATGGGCTTTATCTCGTGTGTAGGCCCGAAAGAAGACACCTTGAACTCGACCATGAATAAGAGCCCGAATCGCACGCACAACGCGTTCCTCATTTCTATATTCTAATGTGTTCCCTAAGAAAATTTCTCCCTTGGTTAGCATTTTCAAGTAAAACATCATGTGAAGACAAGCGGTCAGTTTCGGAATCCTTAAATCCGTTCAACCTCCCAGCCTCTCCGAGGATCAGATAATGAGTCCTACGAAACCTTCAATGAATGCTGAAAAAGATACCACTAATTTTCAGGAGAAACTCAGACGTAGCGATTCTCGACAATGGGTGAAGGTGTGTCCGGGATGTTTTAGCATCAACATTCAACCGCTTACTAATATCTCGGGTACGATAGTCCATGAACAATGGTACTGTCCTAAGTGTGATTATGCGGGAGTAGCTATCGAGGTAAAAACGGATGATCTGATTCGTTTCCATCTCCAACAACTAGCGATACGTTATAATAAGAATCAAAAACCCATGCGTTCCAGGTAATCTGCAAGTGGCTGCTTTACGTGGTTGGAAATGCCACCTCAGCAGCTGCACCCATCAATGTCTTGAAAAGCAATTCTTTATTTCGTGGATCAATAGCAACTAATCCGATTGTCCGGAGTCCTAATAGGCGTGACACGGTATCGGGTAATAAGGCATCTTTGAGATCCTGCTTATTGGCAATCGCCCAGATTAAGGCTCCATTAGTCCATTTTTGGATGATGGGAATGAGTTTCCGGGTAGACATGACATTCTTCAAGGTTGAGTCAGTCACCATCAGAATTACGTCAGTTCCTCGCAGGTAATCCTTCCATTTGGGAACAAGCAGTTCTTGGCCAGGGAAATCCCAGACCGCTAGTTCATAAGGACCTAGTTTAGCGGTACGCATTTCTTCAACATAAACAGCCATTGTAGCAATATGGTTCAAGTCGGCTCGTCGAGTCATTAACATCTTAAGAATGGTTGTTTTTCCAACTCCCCCTTCACCAAGTAATACGATTTTGAGAGTGGAAACGATTGCTTGGTCAAGAATTGGACCGAGACCCTGAAAGACTTCAGAGTTTCGATTGCTTTTGAAATCCCAGATCTGTTTCGCGTATTTCTGCTTCATTATCCGGACAGCAGAATCGATTTTTTCCTGCAAGATTTCGTCTTTATCCTGTCGATCAGCAACAATCACGAGGATGAGGTCACTGTCAACATATTTGTGAATAAATTTCATACTATCCAAGAAAATCGGCACGGGTAAATCTTCACCAGTATCTCTTTCAAGTTGACGGAGAGACTGGATATACTCAGAGACGACTGGTTGGTCAATTTCTATCGCCCAGTATGAGCGATGGAATAGTTTGATTCCGTTTCTTGTGAGTAACAGAACATTATGGATCAACCCGAATCGCCTCCCAGCTGGCGTTCCCCACGGTTCTGGGTGTTGGATATTCGTTCCAAGGCTTTAAAATAGTTCCACACAAACAACCTGAACTCTTCCAACATTAAACATTTCTAACTACACTGAAAATGTAAAAAAACTAGCTCGGACCATGAGGTAGCGCAGTTATATTGTGCCGTTTCATGAAGGATTTCACTACTCTGTCTAAATCTTGAGATTCAGTTCTGGTTAGGTGTTGAATCTCGTGGGAGCCAAGAATTTCTTCAACACGACCTCGTGCCCGCTCGTGGCTAGTTAATGAACCTTGCTCTTGCCAACTTTCAAAGGGTTGACGATCGACGAGAATACCCGGGAGGAAATGTTCCCGTCGGAACCATGTGAGAGTGTGACGGAGGCGAAGGAAATCTCCCCCTTTTGTACCAACTTCGCGCAGTTCATTGAGCGCTAGAGTTTCTTCATTAATCTCTACGCCCTGAATAAGCCGCCTTGTCATACCTGCGAGAACATCATCAATTACAAGTTTCTCAAAGCTTTGGGTGCTTTCGAAGATAAGCATACCCGCCCCAGCAATATTATTGATACCGGTCATAGCTGCTAAGAGAAATCCTGTCGCTGCCTCATATCCAGTCTGAGAATCTGCTCCTAACTTTGCATCTGACAAGCCAAGATAAGCATGTGTGGGCAGTTGATAATGCTTTGCCATTTGAGCATAAGCACAAGTCAGCATGATACTTTCAATGGCTCCTAAACGGGCTGTACCATACTGCATATCAACTGCTGTGGGAGATCCTCCATAAATAACAGGAGCTCCCTTCGAAGCAAGTTGGGTAAGTACCACACCACTTAGTGACTCCGCGTTATGCAACACCAACGATCCTGCAATCGTGATTGGTCCTGTTGCACCAAGTTGAGGCATCGAAATTAGTTCAATAGGAATGCCGGCTTTCGCTCCAAGCACAAGATCATGAACAGTCAATTCGCTCCATTGAAGAGGCGCCGAGGGGCAGGTATCAAAGATTGCCAGTGGTTTTTCTCGGAGTTTATCAGGACCACCGACGACTGCTTCAAGCATTTGCCTCATATCGTCAAAGGCATCAAGGACGAATGTTCCCGTGACAATGGGTTTTATGGAATTTCGGAGAACGTGATAAAGCCTGTAACGATCAGCAAGTTCAGGTGGAACGTCTGCGGGAATAAGCGCCGTACTTTGTGCGTTAATATGAGCTAATGCGTCAGTGACCTGGGCAAACTCGATTACATCACTGGTTATAGGATGACGGCGTTCTCCCGTTTTTCGATCAAGCAAATGGGTTGCTGCTGAACCGGGGTTGAAGTGGATTTGGTCACCTTCAAGTGTCATAGCGAGTGTTCCATCGCGGCTATACATACAAATGGTAGTTGGCGCGTGTTTCAAGTGTTCTTCCACTAGCGAGGAAGGAAAATAGGCGTGTTCCTTTTCATAATCGACCGTTGCCCCCGCTCCTTCTAAGAGCTCTAAAGCGTCCTTACTTTGGATTTTCATCCCTACTTCTTCTAGAAGAATGAGACTTTCTTCATGAATTCGAAGAACATCTTCATCAGAGAGTAATTGAAATTTTGGTCTTTGCGTCATCATAATCACAGGCTGTATCTCTAAGGTGGCTCCTCCTAATGTCCGGTTAATCGTTTAGCGATCTTCACGGCTTGGTTGAAATCCACACCATACGCATCGGCCCCAATTTTATCAGCAAATTGTTTGCTAACTGGAGCGCCACCAATCATTACCTTGACTTTTTTATCAAGATTCTTAACCTTGAGCAGGTCGATGGTCTCTTGCATACGATCCATCGTAGTTGTGAGTAAAGCCGACATAGCAATGATGTCTGCATTCACTTCCTTGGCCTTATCAATAAACTGGGCAGGTGTGACCTCAACACCCAAATCATAGACGGTAAATCCCGCAACTGTTAACATCGTTGCGACAATTGATTTGCCAATATCATGAATGTCGCCTTGCACAGTACCTATCACAATTATGCCTAGGGCCTCTTCCTCCATGGCTTTGGCCAAATAAGGTTCGAGAAACTTGAGTGCCTGCTTCATTGTTTCTGCTGCAACCGCAAGTTCGGGTAGAAATGCTTCACCCTTTTCGAACCGGTCTCCCAAAACTCGAATTCCTGCAGTTAAACCTTGATTGACTATCTGAGATGCATCAATCCCTTGGTCAATAGCTTTTGGAACAAGTTCAAGAACTTGATCGGTCTGGCAATTAATCATCTCATCGCGAATCTGGCTAATAATATTTGGATCCATTGGTTAGGTGCCTCGTCTGACTTTAGTGTTGAACTCACTCAATGATTTCCCACGTGTGCTGGTATTTATCCAGTTCTGATATGGTTCGGGCATCCATAGGATGTTCCCGATCCGGAACATCTAGGTGTTTTGGTTCACCACAAAGAGGTGTACTGAAATAGCGCTGACCGCTGTCATTAATCATGGTTACAATGGTTTTGAGTTCGGGGTGTTTCTTTACTAATTTCATAGCAGCTGCAACATTACAACCAGAAGAGATGCCACAAAAGAGTCCTTCTTCACGGCTGATCCATTGAGCCATTTCAAGAGCTTCATCTGAAGTGGTTGTTATTATTCCATCAAGTATGCTTAGATCCAAGTTCTTGGGAACAAAGCCGTCACCAATACCTTCGATGCGGTGAGACCCCCATCTTCGATGAGCTAGGAGTGGGGCTTCGGTGGGTTCAATGGCATAGAGTTTTACTCGGGGATTTTGTTCGCGTAAATATCGACCAACCCCGGTGATTGTTCCACCAGTTCCTTGACTGGCTATAAATGCGTCAACATTCTTTCCGGACTGTTCCCAAATTTCAGGTCCTGTCGTTTCATAATGCGCAAGAGTATTATCTAAATTGCTGAATTGAGCAGGTTCCCAATACTTCCCAGGGTTTGCGTCTTTGAGCTCTTTGACTTTCTTAAGACATAAGTCAACATCTGACTCACCACCTGGCGTTAGAATAATTTTAGCTCCATATGCTGCCATTAGTTTACGCCGCTCTTGGCTCATCCCTTCAGGCATAACAATGGTCACTGGATAGTGCAGCATTCGGCCAACAAAAGAACACGCTATTCCTGCATTTCCCGTTGATGATTCTATAATTTCCATGCCTGGTTTAAGATCTTCTCGAGCAATGGCTTCATGAATCATCTTATAGTAAATTCTGTCCTTCAGGCTCCCTGTGGGCGAATACCATTCAATTTTCCCTAAGATATTAGCTCCTGCTTTTTCGCTAATTTTAGGCATTCGGAAAAGGGGAGTGAGGCCTATGAGGTCAAAGATGTTGTTCTGAATCTGTTTGTATTTATTCCATTGTAAAGGCAAAGTCCACAACTCCTATGGAATCAGTCGGAGCTTGGAGTAGCCCGTATATAAGGTTACAGCTTCGCGTGATGCACGAGGCGAAGAAACATAAGGGGGCAATGTTGGGCTTTCTGTTAAGACTACAAGGAGTCAATCCAGTGAAACTCCAAGGGCCTTTCCTGTATGGGCATTTCCTTGAACGCCCAAATCGATTCCTGACTGTCTGTCAACTCAATGGACGAAAGGTCTTAGCGTATATGCCAAATCCAGGACCAATGCCCGATTTACTTCATCCGGGCGTCGAAGTTCTTCTGAGGCATAATCCTGGGATTCACCGAAAAACCGATTATGACTTGGTCTGTTCCCGAAGTAATGGTGCTATGTTGTCTTTAGATTCACGTGTCCCTAATTGGCTGCTTGCCGAAGTATTACCTCTTCGTCAATTAGCTCCTTTTTCTCAATATCAGGAAATCATTCCTGAACCAGTTTATAGGACAAGTCGCCTCGATTTTTGCCTTAGAAACGAAACCCTCCCGACGTGCTATATCGAAGCAAAATCCTCTACTGATACTCGGCAGAGTATTGGCTTGTTTCCCCGTGTTCCCACTGAACGAGGGCAACGGCATGTCCAAGAACTGATGCATGCCGTCGACGAAGGATTTCGAGCTGCAATTGTGTTTATTGTCCAACGAACGGACGCAGCGAAAATGAAACCTAACGACCCAATTGATCCAGAGTTTGGGACCATTTTGCGCAAAGCAGTCAATTATGGGGTTGAGGCTTACGCCTGGACTACGCGCTTTATTGAACCCACGTGTGAAATCATAATTGATCGGGAAATCCCTGTGGACTTGAGCCCTCCATTAACTATAGATTAATTACACAAACCGCCCGTATTTTTCAGCTGCCTTAACCATTGCCCGAATATTCTCCAATGGTGCTAATGGAGGAATTTCACAGCCACTGCTAAGGATGTATCGCCCTTCACGACCTACGGCTTCAATACACCGCTTCGCCGCTAATTCGACCATCTCAGGGGTCCCCGATAATAGAAGTTCAGTTGGATTAAGGTTTCCCATCAAAATGACCTGCGTGCCCACTAGATTCTTCGCAACCTGCAAATCGACCAAATGATCTAATTCCATCACAACAGGACCTACCTCTGCCATCTGTTGGAGAATTGGCGTGGTTTTTCCACAGATATGTAGCGAAGGAATAGCTCCTGCCTGGTCAATTGCTGCTAATACTGAGTGGAGAGATGGAGCTGCAAAAGCTTCGAAGGTTTGCGGGCTAATAAGACTGCCACTGGCCGTTGGATCCGCAGCAACGATGACATCGATACCTGCTTCAATGTTAGCCTGTGCATACCGAATTGAAGCCTGGGTAGTCAGGTGCACGATTTTTTTCACATAAGCGGGATCTTGAATCGTGGCCATCATTAAGGAATTGACTCCACTTAGCTGCCCCGCCAAGGTGAAGGGTCCTGGTGTATATGCAAAGAGAGGAATCTCATTACTAACTGCAGTTTTGATTCGAGACACTAAATCTAAATGTAAGGGTAATCTTCCAGAACCATGGGGATCAGGAATTTCCAATGAGTCAACATCCTCAGGGGACTGAACCACATGTTTTGCAACTTGTGGAACCGAATCCGCAGGAAACCGCATGGTACAGCCCATTGCTTCGGCTAAAAGGTTGAATGAACTTTCCCAGCCCACATAAATAGCGTCATAACCAAGCTCTCGTTGCCCTGCCAATAAGGCTGCAGCAGTCTTCTCAGCACTATATAAGGCCTCCACCAAGCCTACTCCAGTGAGCTGAGCAGTAGTATACGTGATCTGGGGAATAACAGGAACTCTATCCGGCAGTTTGCCTTGAAGGAGCGTCATCACCCGTTCGTACGGAGAAAAAGAAGTCAATTTCACATTACCTTCTTCATTAAGACTTGTTCACTGATAGGCTATACATCACTTTCTTGATAAATTTCGTTTGCTACAGACCGAATAAATCTTCCATGCCTGGGGCAGCATCTTTAAATTGCCATGAAGCAGAGTTTTGTCGGGGAATGTGTCTTCCCCGAGATGTACTGGATAGGTAGGGTTCGGATCCGATAGGTATGTCTGAAAATAATCGACGAAAGGCGCAACCCGATTCAAGTCAGGCAGACGAAGAAACTAATGTCTGCCCTAATTGTGGAAGCAGCAATCTCATCATGACATCCTCTCGAGAACTCGTATGCTCAAATTGCGGACTCGTACTGAATGACGATGTGATTGATTTTGGTGCCGAATGGCGCGAATTTTCCCCAGAAGAACGCGATAAACGTGCCCGGGCGGGTCCACCATCTACCCTAACCATGCATGATCGAGGCCTGTCCACAACCATTGATTGGCGTGATGTCGATGCTCGAGGACACAAGCTTGATGCGTCCCGGCGAGCAGAAATGCAACGAATTCGAAAATGGCATAACCGGAGTCGAGTCTATCAAGCTAGTGAACGAAACCTCGCGAGTGCTATGAGTGAGCTGGACCGATTATCTGGTCAGCTGGACCTTCCTCAACGTGTCCGCCAATCAGCCGCACTACTATACCGTAGGGCACTGGACAAGAATCTCATTCGTGGGCGAAGCATTGAAGCTATCGTGGCTGCTTGTGTTTACGCGGCTTGTCGGTTCACGAGTTTTCCACGAACACTTGCAGACGTAGGTCGATATACACGGGTGGGACGTAAGGAGCTCGGCCGATCCTACCGACTGATTGTTCGACGCCTTGGTCTCCAAATGCCAATCACTCAACCAGAAGATTTCGTCTCCAGGTACACAAACGCACTTTCTCTATCCCAACGAACACACGCCCGTGCCCTTGATATCCTCATGAAAGCTCGCACTAAGGGTATCACCTCAGGAAAAGATCCCACTTGTATCGCCGCAGCTGCAATCTATATCGCTTCAATCTTAGAAGGCGAACGCCGAACCCAACGGGAAATTGGAGAAGTGGCGGGGGTTACTGAAGTTACGGTTCGAAACCGCTACAAAGAACTGGTACGAGCTCTGGATCTCGGCGTCGAGGTTTAACTTGCGCAATACACTTTTCTCCTGTTTTCTGTCTAGACAAAGTTACTTAAAGGCACATTCCTGAGTATATGCCAGGTTTCCAGCTGAGGCGTTTTAATGTCTTAAGCTAGGGTTGGCATTTGGAAGCGGTAAACATGAAAAAACCTACTTTACTCCTCGGGCTATTCTACACAGTACTTTTATTGGCTCTTCTGAGCATCACCGCTACAACCCATGAGGTTTCAACACCTTTTCTTCAGGGTGATTCAGCTGCAACACCAATGATTGTTACAACTCCTGTCTGGCAGCCTGCCCCCCTTCTTATCCCTCCAGGACCCTCAGGTGAGTATGTAGCAATTGTTGTGGATAATGGTCTTTGGGGTACTCCTGCTGTTCAGACAGCCGTGACCCAATACCGAACTGACCTAAATAATACTGGCTATAAGACCATCCTTTATACAAGTGCAATTCCCAATGCCATTATTCTTCGAGGGTTACTCCAAACCTGGTATTCTTCAAACAATATCATTGGTGCCGTTCTGATAGGAAATTTACCTTACATTCGTTTTGAACATGGACTTAACGCCTCTGGAGTTAGCGGAGGTTATCAAAGTTATCCTGCCAGCAATCCCTTCATTTGCGATTTATATTACATGGACTTAGATGGAAGCTGGTATGATACTGATGTAAACGGTGTCTATGATAGACATAATGCTAGTGCAGGCAATGATATCTTTCCAGAAATCTATGTTGGACGATTAGATGCAAGCACAAGAACATTTGGTGGGCAAACCAATGAAAATGATATCATAATGCTTCTCAACAGAATTCATTCATATCGAACTGGTTCTGTAGCACGAACTCACCGAGCTTTAACCTATATAGATGATGATTGGCAAGCGTGGGCTAATGGAACATATGACACTTGGCCTGCATGGTTTAACAACGCCTACTCTAATCACGTAGATATTCATACCCCAAGAACTTGGACAAATGCTACTGATTGGCTATGGAATAGGTTAAACCAAGATTATGAATGGGCACATCTTTGTGCACACAGCACATCGACTTATCATGCTTTTGGCAAAACAGGTGGCCCAAGTGAAGGCACTGTTACTGCGGCAGAGATACACAGTCAGGCACCAACATTTAATTTCTACAACCTCTTTTCATGTTCGGCGTCAAATTGGTTAAGTACTGATTGTCTAGCAACCACATATCTGTTCTCTGGTAGTCATTCTCTTGCAGTCATTGGTTCTACAAAGACTGGAGGAATGCTTGGAGGTAATTACTTCTATGACCCTATTGGCCAAAATGAAACAATTGGTCAAGCTCTCAAAAATTGGTTCACAGGGATGAAAAGCTATACGTATTATTACCTTGAATGGTTTTACGGAATGTGTATTTTAGGCGATCCTTTTCTTACTACACATTACGATATCACGGCATTGGCACCAACAATAACATCGTCTACCCATCCCGATCCCACAGCCTGGTCTACCAATAACCTACCTCAATTCAACTGGACAATCCCGGCTGATGTAAATGGGATTGCAGGATACTACTATATTCTCGATCAAAACCCAACCACTATACCCACTGCAAGCACTGGGATTTATACAACAGTTAATGGCACGGTTATTTCTACACCATTGTCTGATTCCATTTGGTTCCTCCATGTGGTCACCAAGGACGCAGTTGGGAATATTGGTTCTGAAGCCGCACATTACCAAGTGAACATTGATTCAACTATTCCGATTGTAACAATAAATTCGCCAATTGATGGTTCAAATGTGTTATCTGA
>JABXGX010000306.1 GCA_016550405.1 archaeon
ACTCCTGCAGCCTGACCAATATTGGAGAAAGCGATATACACCGGGTCGTGCTCAACACGGTAACCGTTCGATTCAGGAAACGTCACGCCATACCAAAACGCTGCCGTATTGAAAACATTCTCCGCATGGTTATACACGTCAAGTGGTCCATCAAAGATACGTTGAAGATAATCACTCATGGCATAGGCGAACACGCTAAAGATATGCGCTGAAATGGGGAGCTGCCAAAGAAGTAGAATTAGGTCAATTGGTTCAGGTGAAAAAACCCAACTGTACGCGGAAAGATCAGCTTGAATTGTTGAAAATGGATCAGTGCTCTCATTGAGTACATCATAGGTTCCACGGGTACTAAGAGCAAATGCTCGGTCGTGCCCCTGAGCATCCGTAGAGATGTTGACTAAATTCTGGTCTACACCTCCTACTGGGGTTGATCCGGCGGTGCGTGTATAGTATCGGGTTGTAAGAACAATTCCAAGATGCGCTACGCCAATACCTACGTCCTGAAGGGCATCGTGGAAATTAGGAATTGGGATTCCCAGAAACCGGAATTCGTTAGCTTGGCCAATCGTGTAGTATGTCTCTGTAGTAATTTCTCCGGTTTCAGAATCGATTTGTATATCATAAATTACAGTTAACTCACTGAAGGTGATTTCAAAGAGAGGAAGCAGCAGGGACAATACAAATTCTTCAGGGCTATTTGCGGAAACTAAGCGACCATATAAATTTCGATAGCGAATCCCAAACTGATAATGAGTATCACTCAATTTGGTTATGGGAATCGCTTCGATAGTCACTGGCTCTGTAGCATTTCCCTCATTATAGCCATATGGAATGATGAAGAAACGGTTCTCTCCCGGACTCGGAACACCATTATGGTCGGTATCATTAAATCCAAATAAAAAGGCTAACAACGATCCCGCAAAGATGTCCCGTCCACCTCTCGTTTTGAAATGCAAACCAAAGAGTTGATAGGGGAGGGTGGATTGGGTTCCGTTCTCGTTTTCAATTACGCCTAACGCAATGAGCATGGCTTGAAACGATCGTTGACCTTCAACATAATTCAAGTAGCTGGCAATGAACTGAACTGTGTCATTATTCTCTGACTCAAATAAAATGGAATCATTGGTCCAGCTAGATTCTGCGAAGGTGTATCCGAATAAATGTTGTTCCGTACCAGGAATCCATTGTTGCGGTGGTTGTGCTCCAACCTGAGCAGGTGATATGAAAAAGAGTAGACAAAACCCGAACACAACTAATGATAGCCACTTAGCATATCCTTTCAAAGCATGAACCACTTTTTATGTCAGCTGACTTCTCTAGTAGCTTCTCAACAACTCTATTTAAGCAAACTGAAAAGTATAGTTTTTCTCCTAGACAACAGCGCTTGACTATTCTGTTCAAAATTCCGAACAGTCAATATTTGTGGTGTTACTACACTCAAGCTTACACGTGAGTGAACAGTCTTTACACTAAAACTAAAACACAATGATTTACATAACGAGGAAAGAAAAAGAAGGGAAACGAGGGCTGAACGCCCTCTAAGTTGCAATAGCTAAAGCTTCTCGCCACATTCAGCGCAGAATTTACCTTTTGCGGGGGCTCCGCAATTTGGACAGAATTGCTTGGCTTTGCGCCGTTCATCGACTTGTTTGCGGATTGGTTTACCACATTCAGCGCAGAATTTTGGTGGTTTGTTGCCTTTGAGGGGCATGGCTGCACCGCAATGTGGACACGCGACGTGAGTGATGCCTTGTTCTTGGGGTTTCTGGGATTGTCGCATCATGTCAGCGAGTTGCGGGATGAGGACGATTCCAGCACCAGCGCTGGCTGATCCTCCGCCTTGGCCGAGGGCTTCTGCACTACGGCGCATAGTTTCAGCGGTGAGGACCTCTCGGCCACTGACACCTTGGACCGCGAAGAAAAGACGTTCTCGGTATTCGGGGGAGGTGTCCATTCCGGCAAAGGCCATATCCAAGAGTTTGAGGCCATATTCTTCGAATTTGTCGGCAAGGATGGCTTTTGTTTTCATGCTGGTTTCGTCAAGGCGGGTCATCGCATCTTGAAGGTTATAACCAGCAAGTTCATCCATGGCGAGTTCGACGAATTTTGACCGGATGAAGTTGGTCACGTCTTGGGTGGTATAGTTTTCTCCCGCAACAACTTCGTTAACGAAGATTTGGGGGTCGTCGATTTCAAACCAGAATTCGCCGTGGAACATGAGGGGGGCAAGGTC
>JABXGX010000052.1 GCA_016550405.1 archaeon
GAGCATTATCAGCGCATCTTTGAACGACTTCCCGGCGCATTGCCATATGTCCTGAAGCATTCGAACAAGGAGGAGAGCAATTAATGGCGATACGTCGTGGTCCAACTGCATTAGCCGGGGAACGGTACAAGCGAAGTCGACCTATGAGAGTTCTCCTCAGAGCTCAATTTGGCTATCTCGGTCGGTTCAAAAAACTTATCGTAGTTGCAGCAGTGTTTGCTATTACCGCTACGATCTTTCGTTCAATAGATCCTGTCATTCTTGCAAATGGCATCAACCTTGTTCTTCTTCCAAGTGCTCCTATGAGTGCGGTACTCTTCCTGGGCGTGGTATATGTAATATTACGCGTGATTAGTTGGTTCTTGAGTTCACTGTATACGTGGATACTGTCAGGAGCCCAGGCTGGATATGTCCGTTCACTCCAGCAAGATATCTACAGGAAACTTATTAGTGCAGATTTATCCTATTTTCGAGCCAAACAAAGTGGAGATATTACCTCACGTGTTACAACGGACACGGATAATCTTGCGGTTGGAATTCAGATTGTCATTGATTTTGGAAGCCAGTTGTTATTGCTAATTGCAACCTTTGCCATCATGTGGCTTGTGAACCCATTAATCGCAATTACTTCACTTGTTGTCGTCCCAGTTGTCATCCTCATTGTAGTTCTATTTGGCACAGTTGGGCAACGAACTATGCTTGCCTCTCAACGAGCAACCGGTTTTGTTTCTGGCCAGATCGCCGAGAACCTCAGCGGTATCCATATCGCAAAAGCCTTCAACCGAGAAGATGAGACCGCGGGAATCCTCAGCGACCTCAATCAGGAATCGTACCGGCATGGATTTCGGTTTATGATGCTCATGACCCTCATGATGCCTTTGGTTCGAGCATCTGCAATTGCCGCGGTTGCTGCTGTGCTATTCGTCGGTGGAAGCCTAGCAGTAGGAACTATACCAATCCTTACTCTTGGTGAAGTATTTCTTGGCGTCATTCTTGTTCAACGATTCTTATGGCCACTCCTAAGCTTGAGTATGATGGCCACTCAATTTCAAGCATCATTAGCCTCTATGGATCGCGTTTTGGACATTCTCGAAGCTGAGCCCTCAATTCAAAACAATTTGGATGCGACTGCCCTCGATCCAAAAAGTGATGGTATCACCTTTGATGATGTCACCTTCAGCTATATCGAAGGGGCTGAGGTGTTGGAAAACGTGAGTTTTACGGTTCAACCTGGTGAATTAATAGCGATTGTTGGGCACACTGGAGCTGGAAAAACCACAATTGCCGCCTTGCTTAACCGGTTCTATGATCCGCAAAGCGGGAGTATCCGGATTGGTAAAGAGGATATTCGTGGAATAACCCTAGAATCACTCCATGACACAATAGCACTCATTGCTCAGGAGCCCTACTTGTTTGATGATACTGTGATGGAAAATATTCGCTACGGACGTCCTGATGCGGCTGATGAGGAAATCCTTCAGCTTTCACGTTTAATCGGAGCCCATGATTTCATTGAGGTCTTACCACAAGGTTATGCCACTGAACTGACTGAGGGAGGGAAAAATCTCAGTGCTGGGCAGGTGCAGATGATATCGATTGCTCGCACTATGTTAGCTAACCCCAAAATCTTGATATTAGATGAGGCGACCAGTCGCCTTGACGCGTATTCTGAATCGCTGGTTCAGGCAGCCCAAGAACAGCTCTTCTCAAAACGGACTACGATAGTGATTGCTCACAGGCTGACTACTATTGCTAATGCATCGCGGGTTCTGGTATTTGAGAATGGGAAGCTCATCGAGCAGGGCACTCATCAAGAACTCCTTAATCTTGGAGGCCATTACAAAGCCCTGTATGACACTTATTATGCCCACCAGTCGGCAGAAGAAATCTCTGAAGAAGTCCTCAAGGTTGCTCAGGAAACACTAGCAAAGGGAGGTCCCTCTGCGAAACCGTCTCAGAATCCAGGCAAGAATAGGCAGAATCGTCCTAAAGGAAATTAGGTTTATTTTCTTTTCTAGTAGGTAAATCCACTAGCACCAGGGGGATGCGATGCATTAAAAGAATGGGCTAAAGGAATCACTGGGTTGATTTTCCGTAATTACTTACAACCCAATGCCCGAAACTCTGGATGATGATACTCACACCAACAAATACGATGAACCACCCGGAAAAGACCGTAAAGGCGGTAATCGGAGTGTAATTGAAGAACAGGTTGTAGGCAGCCCAGGTGATCCCTGCACTCATGATGATGCTGCCGATACCTTCGATTTGTCGATCATAGTTGTCCCGAAAGACGACCCGAAGCGCTAGCACAATGAAACTGATGATAATGGTTCCAAGGAAGAAGAGGTACATTGTCTCATAAACGTACACGTGAGCACCAGGGGTTTGGGGCGACCACCAAAAAATCCCAGGAGATACTTCAAGCCACCTTAAGTCTAAGATGAAATTGAATCCTGTTGGAATCAGGAGTGGACGGAAGACTAAGAACACTGCAATCAGAATGAGAATCAAGCCGGCATTGATTATACCGATAATATCTGGATCTTGATGCGATTTTTTACTCACAGTCATAACCTCCAAATCATGATGCGTCTTTCATGCCTCCACTCTCATCCGACGTTTACGTCGAATCGAGTTCAGTGCAAAGATGATAATCAGAATTCCGAAGATAATCCCTACGATTGGACCGATGACAAACCAAATGGGAATTTGTAAGACGAGAGCGAGCCCTAAAACTATCACAACGATACCAGCAATGATGCCAAAGATGGCACCACCACCCGCAACGCCAAAGCATTCTTCTTCAGCTCGTTCACCATATTTTACACGCCAAGTACGTTTGACCGGAGCCAAAGGAGCACCGCATTTCTTGCAAAAATCAGCCTCATCGGTGTTTTCAACACCGCATTTCTGGCAATAGACCATGAGGAACACCTTACCCTGCAGTAGCATTCTTCCTGTTCTTAAGATTTTGGGGAACCCGCAATGGAACTAAAAAACTGAAATTCGCGAAAGAGAAGTTTTTATTAAGACAACGCGTACGGAACTAGGTGAAGAGGGACTAGTATTAACCCCTGAACCGGAGTGACGAATATTCAGGCACCACTTACTCCCCTAGAAACCATTCCCTCTCCCCTCCAATTGTGTCCTTTTTGTGGGGCCTGGATCGCCATGGCTCCGGTTCGCTACTTTTCCAGTTGAGTGGAGACTAAAAGGTTAAATTTGGGGGGTGTTGATAGCGGATTTACGGTTTGAGTGGATTGTGTTGTCGTGAAGGTTTTGTTTATTGAGCCTCCGAAGGCGCCCTGGTTTGTGATGGGTGAGTATTTACCACCGCCGTTGGCATTATTATGTTTGGCTGCATATGTGGAGGCACATTATCCTAGTGTCGATATCGAAGTTATGGACTGTCAGGCTGAGGCAGCGAAATGGTCTGAAGTGGAGGAAAGGATAGCCACCTTTTCACCGGATGTCGTCGCCCCGAGTACTGTTTCAACCTGTAATGCAAATATCACGCTTCAAACGGTCAGTATCGCAAAGGAAGTTAATAAAGAGATTGTCACGGTTGCGGGGAGCCAGCACTTTTCGGTTTTAGCCCAAGAGGTATTGGAAGCACACTCTCAGCTTGATCTGATTGTGCGAGGAGAAGGTGAAGTTACGTTTCTTGAAGTGTTGAAAGTTCTTGATGAAGGTGAACCGCTGAATCGGGTGGAAGGAATTTCATTTCGTGACAAAAGTAGAGTGGTACATACGCCGAATCGATCTGTGATTAGGGATTTGAATAGTCTGCCTTTTCCAGGCTATCATTTCGTACGTGAACATATGTCCAAGTACCGGTTTCCTGCAGGGCCGAATTTGCCTTATGCATTGGTTGAGGGAAGCCGCGGGTGTGTACATTCCTGTTCGTTTTGTAGTCAATGGCGGTATTGGGGATCCTGTCGACGGAAATCCCCAGAACGGGTAGCGGATGAATTTGAGTATCTGTATCGGGAATTTGGGAGCCGATTCCTTTGGTTAACTGATGATTATGTCCAATTGAATAAGTGGATGGACACTCTCTGTGACGAATTACTTCAGCGGGGTATTACAGAGGATTTGATGTGGTTTTTCCAAACACGAGCAGATCAGATAGTGAAGGGAAAGGGGTTATTGCCAAAACTGCGACAAACCGGACTTCAATGGGTGATGACAGGATTAGAAAGCCATGATGAAAAGTTGTTGGAGCAGTATCGAAAAGAAATTACGGTGTCTACTGGTAAAGAGGCTATCCAACTGTTGAAGGAAAACGAAATTCTTTCTCAGACAACAGCGATTATTGGTCACCGCCAGGATTCTCATGAATCGATAGAAGCCTTCCGGGGCTGGATTGATGAGGTTGATCCGGATATTGCTGTATTCATGGCGATGACTCCGTATCCAGGAACTCCCTTGTTTGAGGAAGCGTTGAAAAGGGGTTGGATGGGGGACCCGAGATGGAGTCAGTTTGATATGGTGCATGCTACAATGCCCACAGAGCATTTGACACGCGAGCAGGTTCAGAAAGAGCTCTTTGCCACATACCGTCACTTTTATGGTTGGCGACGTCGAATCGCTGGTACCTTGGCAATTAATGAGGTTAAGCGAACCTATTATCGGCATATGATGTGGAAGGGTTTTTTGGGAACACTGAAAGGACTCATTCGACTATGACTCGCCAGAAATACAATTCAGGATTAGCTATCATGTCGGTAGTTGTGTCTGTAATAGGATTAGGACTCTTGCCCCTACTTATTCTGAATCCGCCTCCTAGTTTCGTAATTCCTTGGCAAAACTCGCTCGTTGGAGCAGTGTTTGCGCTGATTTGTATTTTTGGTATCATTGCAGGTATTTCCCCAACTCATTGTTCACGGTCTTCTTCTAAGCAGAAATCTGACCTCAAAGAAGACCTGGGCGAAGGTTCCACACGTTCTGTTGCTTCGATTCATAAAAAAGGACATCACCCAACCTGTGACCGATATACAGGACATGTGCTCAGAATTAACTCACGAATCTTTTGTGCAGGATGTACAGGGCTAGTAATTGGGGCATTGATTGCCTTAATTGGCACGGGTCTGTTCTTTTTTGTTGGTTTTTATTTTCCAACAGTTATTATGATCTTCTGGCTTGGATGGGGGTTTGTTGCTATTGGCTTACTTCAACATCATTTGTATCGCCTTTTCCGGTTAGAAAGAGGAGAGGCGCGATTCCTCCTTAACGTTCTTTTTGTCGTGGGAGCTTTCTTACTACTGGCTACACAAATGCAGATTACCAATAACCTACTTCTGGCTAGTTACCTACTTGTTCTGACTGTCTATTGGATTTTCACCCGGATTGTAATGTCTCGTTGGTCGCATCAACGCATATGTAATCAGTGTGGTAAAACAGACTGCTCACTCTTAGATGTATAGTTAGCTTCTATCGTTGCCGTCGTCGTATTGAATAGATTGCGCCAGCGATAATAAGAACTCCAAAGACGAGTATGATGAATGGCCAGAAATAGGTCCAAATGTCCCAGCCTAAAAATGGTCCAATCGCCCAGAGAATAATGAATACCCCAAAAATGAGCCCACAAATTGCACCGCCATATGGGAGTCCGAAGCAGTCGTCTTCTTCAGAGCCGTAGCAATCTTTGTCTTCTTCATGAACTTTGGGTTTTACTGATTTATCGGTGAGATGGGCGCCACATCGGGCACAAAAATCTGCATCATCATCGTTATCATAACCACAGGCATCACAGGTTTTCATGAGAAGCCTCCTTGGCTCTACCATCTTGTTCTGAGCACTTAAAGTTTTCAGGTTCATCTGAAAAAGTCCCACAAAAGGGATTAGGCGTAAAATTCTGGTTGCTGATGGCTATCAGTTGGTATTCCGAAAGTATACCCAAATGTCCAAATGACAAACAACATACTTCGAAAGACTTCGTCAATTGCTTCCATGAGAGTTGTCTTTGTAAGATTATCATGGAGTATTCGCATCTGAAACTGTACTGCATCCCAGACGCCATCATTCTCCTTGACTGAAAAGCCTGGGCGTCGGGAAAGCAATCGAAGTCTCAGCTCGTGAATTAGAGGCTTGCGTTTCTCAGGAGCAAGTTTTGCAAGTGCATTCTTATGCGAAGGTGCTACGCGTAGGACTGAAACGACGAGAATGCCATCTTTCATGTCCTTAGGTTTGACTACTTCAATGTGATATGGGGAACCTACAGGGTAATTGATGCCAAAATGAAAGGCAGATTTAGCGTCATCAACTTCTTTACGAAACATGCCTTCTTCAGCCAACCAATCGTAAACCCGTTGCTTCCACTCATTTGCGCCATTCTCAGATTTCGTGATTTTAGACACAAGCATCCCAGCCGAAGATGTTTCGTAGAGTTTCATCAAGTCAGAGTAAATAAGAACCTTTCTTCTCCGTTGAAGAAGCGGCCATTTATATCCGAAATTGCGTTCTCAGACAAGAAGGCGGATCCGTGCGGGACGGCTAGGATTGATTTCTGCAACTTTGATGAACACAAGAACAGCAGCAAATTGACTTGCAGAACTAGCACCCGTTGTGTGTGGGCGCACAACTGCAGCGAGAGTTCCCTGTTTGGCTTGACCGGTTGTTGCCCCAATTTTCATCCACCCATTGGGAGGAAGGAATTTGAATTCTTTGACGAGATCATCAACGGCAGTCATATGAAGCGCCACACGGGATTTCTTCTCTCCTACACGGAAGACCATTTCAAGTGGAGAAACAGATTCGACGACAAATTTACCTCCACCAACTGTGTTGAGGGCTTTACCCTCTGCAAGCTTTGTTCGTATGGCTTGACGAATCGTATCAGATTGAATCATTTCGTTTTCAACTCCAATTTCCCTTTACTATTATCCTTATTCCTTTTCAGACTTACTCCAATCGATGAAATGAAAACGAATTGGCTAGTGCGAATAATCCATGGTTTTAGTATTTTGCAGAGAATTTCGAACTCATTTTGTCCCGAGAATAAATAACCGATTTCATGCCAAGGAGAGGTCTTTAGTAAGATTTTCTACGGAAAACAAAAGAAAGAGGGATTGGAGAGTCGGTTTTACAATGCTCTGACAATCCCGTTGTGAAGGATTAGTGTTCATTTGAAGACTTCATTAGACAAGACTGGCCCCGCAAACACCACAAAATTCGGCGTTTGGATTCGTGACCGGATTACCGCACGCTGAACAATATTTCACACCTTCTTCAGCCTTTGCTGGGACGGGTTTCGCAGTGGTGGTAGGTATAGGCGTTGGTGTTTGTGAACTGGGAGCAATAGCCCCAGCAACAACCACTAGGATTCCCGGAATTATACCGGAAAAAATGAGAGCTAGGATGCCAGAGATAATGAGGCCAGCTTTGTGCTGGCTTGGACTGCCACGCCATATAAACCAGAGAATGCTAAAAATTAACGCGAAAGCGGTCATTACAACAAACAGCGCTGCTATACCTGCCATGGCAGCGATGAATTCAGCAAGGGGAGGTGATCCCGGGGGAAGCATTGATGGCGGTATTGAGGGGAGAACTGCCATTACTGCCGCAAAGAGTCCCGTTAGCCCAGCTAGCACAAAGAAGAAGATGAGCTGGAGCACAGCGGCAACGAGGACAAGTGTAGAGGATGTTCCTTCATCAGCCATAATAGGGAATCTCCAATGAGTTCCTATGCATTGCACTA
>JABXGX010000053.1 GCA_016550405.1 archaeon
ATGGATGCGTTCTATGCTTCGGTTGAGCAGTTTCGACTCCATCCTGAATATATTGGGCGCCCGCTTTGTGTGGGTCCTGATCCCAAGCAGGGTAAAGGTCGTGGAGTGGTTCGTGCAGCGTCATATGAGGCACGGGCATTTGGTATCAAATCAGCCATGTCTGTGCTGAAGGCTTATCAGTTGTGTCCTGATGCGGTCTTTGTGTTTGGGGATTTTTCGAACTACATTGAAGCCTCTGATGAAGTTATGGAGGTGATTACCCGGTTTGCAGATGAGCAGCGGATTCGTAAGTCGAGTATCGATGAAGCCTACCTTGAGGTAACAGAACGCGTAAAAGAGTATCCAGGTCCTAAGGCGTTGGCTCGGGAAATTCAAAGAACAATTCGTGAGGAGACGAAACTCCCTTGTTCGATTGGGATTGCGCCCAACATGGCAGTGGCTAAAATTGCAACCGAACAGAATAAACCAATGGGCATCACTTTGGTCCCACAGGATCCAGATGAGGTTGCCCGATTTCTAGCCCCGTTAGAAGTAACCGCTATAAATGGAATTGGTCGAGTCACGGGTAACCGCCTGAAGAAATTTGGCATTACAACACTGGGACAGATTCAACAGATGACCCTTCAAGAGCTCTTTCCAATCATGGGAAAGGGAGCGAAATGGTTGTATGATCGAGCATGGGGAATCGATAATCGAGGAATAATCCGATCTGGTCCATGGCGTCGTAAATCAATGGGCAAGGACCGGACGTTCCCTAAGGATATTGACCCGAAGTCGATGAAGATTGCTCTAGAAACCTTGGAAGATCTTTCAACCAGGATTAGCCAGAAACTCCAGTCGAAATCCTATCATTTCCGAACTATAACGGTGAAAATTCGGTACCGGGATTACACAACGATTCAACGGAGTCGTACTTTACCCATGAGTACAAATAATCCAGATACGTTGTATAAGACGGTGTCATCGCTGTTTACGGAGCATCGGAAGCCAGATATCCCGTTACGTTTGGTCGGGGTACGGGTGACGAATCTGACACGGATGAGAGGACAAGTATCATTGGCTCAGTATTTCTAAGTATTCAGGGATGAAAACATTCATTCGGTATTCTATTCTTAAAGTATTTACTGGGTGTGTAAAGTGTACTTCAAAGGACTATCAACACTATTAGATGAGCCTGGTGATTCGTTCCCCCGTCGGTCGGAGTTGAAAATTTTACGTGGTAAGACCTTAACGAAAACACCGAATTGGCATAAGGCAATCATCCTAATTGAACAGGCTAAAGGTCGGCAGTTACGATTGATGGGATGGCAACGGAACAAGGAGGGGGAGTGGCGAATTCGACAGAAATTCAATATCGCAAAGGGCTATGCATTGGATATTGCAGAAGCATGTGAAGCTTACGCTAATGAATGGGAAAGCTAGTTGGTGATTTTAGTATTAATTAGAAGGTATCGGGGAACTCGTTCCATGTATTCGCGGTAGGAGTTACCGTATTTTGCTAAACAGGCCTTTTCTTCTTCAATTAGCCGTGCTCGGTTAAAAATCGCTGAGACGACCAGAATGCAAAGAGCAATACCTGAGCCTACTGCCAGGCTAATGCCCACGGTCGTGACTAGAATTGTGAGAACTTGTGGGTTGCGTGAATACCGATAGATGCCCCCAGTGACAGGTTCATCATTAGGGGTGTTACGGAAATTGATAACAGCGATGCTAAATGCGATTAATCCGATAGTGTAGATGACAAGTCCGATATAAAATACTGGTGTGCCAAATTTCAAGGGAGTTAAAAAGAGCAGAATAAGACTGATGAGGGAGAAGCTCTTGCCGATGTAGAGGAAGCCCCGGTGTCGTTTTGTCCACGTAGAATGATCATATTCAAATAGCCGACCTCGCGTTCCCTTCGGAAAGGAC
>JABXGX010000054.1 GCA_016550405.1 archaeon
GATGGATTCCACTCGTCTCAGCTAAGATTCTTTCTACCACATCTTTCCCTTCAGCACGGGCTTTGTCCATCGTTTGGCCAAGACGAATACAACGGGTGACGGATCCGTCGATTGCTGCTCGGCGATAGTGTTGACCTGAGGCGGGACACCGAGCCACTCCCACCGTACCGCCAGACGCCATAGCTACATGCCGAGTAATCACCTCTGCTCGAGCATCATCGATGGCTTCTTTTAAAATTAGAAAGTCACCAAAGGGCGAGACCATTGAAAGGGGAGTAATGGACAGCCCAGCCAGATTCGTGGTAGAGATGGCGATTTCGGGTTTTGCACGACCACAACAATCTCCGTCGATGACCACTTTCCCTAACTTAGCTGCCACGTACATTGGAATCACACCATTTCCGGGTCCAATTTCTGTGGCAATAAAGCCAAAAGGCTCACGTCCAAGGTGCTTTGAGAGTCGTTGGGCGGCTTCCACATAAAGATCTGTTGTAGTGCGTGGAAGTTGGGCTACTAACTTTTGAGCTGCTTTACTAACTCCGCCCCCAACACTACCCACTATGAAAAGGAGTTCATCATCAGGTACTTCTTCTAGGCTAACCATTCGAAAAGAACCACCAGCATCATAAACTTCGCTAATTCGCTGGTGTGCAGTCGCTTCAATTCCCCCACCACCACAGGCTAGAACCTTAGCTCCGGTAATGTAATGGTTGACCTCTTTACAGGACAGAGGTTTCATGAATGCCATCTCTGCATAATATTGGATTGTTCAGAATCAATCATCCGGAGGTATTAACGGGACTCCACATTTGTAACAATACTGAGAAGTTTTCATTGCAGCAGGAGTACCACAGTTCCAACAGAAGCTGATTTCCACATCGCTAGAAAGAACTTTAACTGGCTCACTTGGTTGTTGTGGGTGTATTTCAGTTGAAGCAACGGGGGTTATGGGTGTTGGTTCCGCTTGAGATGGAGCTTGCATGATGGAATCATGGATTACTGTTGAAATTTTTCGTTCACCAGAGCCATGTTGTGGACAGCGAATTGCAAGCACCTTATAGCTACCAGAAGTTTTTGTTCCTTCCAAGGTGACAGGATTCCCACATTTGAGGCACCTGAGAACCTGTTGTTTGATGAGAGGAGCATTTTTTGCAAGGTCTTCAAAGAGGAAGGAATAGTCTCCTGAGTCCGAATGATTAGGACAACGAAGTTCAAGTTTCACGAGTCCCTCTCTCTGCATTTTCGCTTGGGCTATGGCGAGCTGTTTATGAATTTCCGCTTGAAAGGGATCTTTTTCGGTTTGGGCGAGTTTTAGATGTTCTTTCTCCAAGGCTTCGCTCGCTGTTTGTTCCATGAACCCCAATTTTGCTTTTCGAATGACATTACTCACCACTCTTGGTTGGCCACATCTTTTGCAGGCAATCTCTGTTAGTAAAGACTCATCGCTCATTTCGATTCACCGGATAATGTTTAGAATTGTGTTTTCTAGCTAATAAGGCTAGAAGGTCGGATTTTCTGTAATGGTGTAGAAGGAAAACTAATTTAACTTTTTTATACGTAAAAAGAGTAAATTTTATATCTCGCTGTTATCAATAAACAGACAATAAATCAAAATCCATTCCTTCCATAAAATAATGGCTTTAGATCTATTGAGCAAATGATAATGTATGACATTCCAAAAAAACCGGGCAGGTCATTAAATGATAAAATTGTTGTAGGATTTGCTGTAAGTTACATCATATTGGGTATAGGATTTTGGATTACAATTCAGCTTGCGACCTTTGCATTTTTTGGTGCGATAACCCAACGGGGTTGGTTTTTACTTGGATGGAATCCTATGGATCCATTATGGTTGCACACCTTGAAGTATGGATTAAGATTGTATGTGGTCATGATCCCGCTTTTAGTGATAATGGGGATCAGTATAGGTGTGTATATCTGGCTTTTTGAAGCTAAAGCTCAAGTATGGATGATGTTGCTGAAAACAATTGGAGTGAGTCTCATATTTGCACTCCCCCTCATTGTGCTCTTTGCGTTCTCCATGGGGGGATTTTGGGAGGTAATCGGTTTCTTGCCGTATTTATCATATTACAGTTATTACCTGATTTTGATTGGGCTTTTTTACACGATTTTCGTGGTATATTTAACTGCGATAGTGGCGTTCAGCTCTCCAACGCCAACAGATATCGCTAATGAAATACTCCGAAATCCCGCCTTCTGGATTCTTTTTTCCGGGTTCTTCGTTATTTTGATTATAACCTTAGTTCCCTTTGTGGATTCTCTAATTACTGAATCGTGGCAATACTTATCAGTTGATGTATATAGTTCAATTTGGAGGGCTGGAATAACGATGGCATCGCTTCCTGTTGCTTTCGTACTCCCAGTTTTCCCCCTTCTTTTCAGCAGTTTGGGTTATTATACCAAGTTTGTTAATTCAAAACCACTTGTCTAGATTGTATGGATTAATCAAGAGTTATTCGATTTGAAAGGTTTGAATTTAAGCAAGATAACAACGATGACGATGACGCTGATAAGCCCAGCTGTTATAATGAAACCTATGACCAATCCCAGTCCGGAATTATTAGCGGGTATTGTTGCAGAGGGGAGGACGTAGTTTTCAATGAGTGAAAATATGTCTAAATCATTGCTGGCAGCTGTAATGACTACGATCATGTCATGGTTGGGAATAACGAAGATATGCTGATTCTCATACCCGTGCGCTGCATAAGCTTCCATGTTGGGACGAATCCACCATTGATATCCATATCCAGTGTTAGCACTCAATGTGACCTTTTGTGACGACGAAGCAGTGACCCAAGAGGAAGGCAGAATCACGGTTCCATCCCAGGTACCACGGTGTAGATAAAGAAATCCGAATTTAGCCATATCCCGGGGTCTGAGCTGCAGACCCGATCCACCGCATTCAATGCCATTCGGTGAATGTTGCCAATAATAATCGGTGATGCCTAATGGCGTAAACAACTGAGTTTCCGCAAAATTAAGAGTTGTCATGTTAGTTGCTTGTGTAACAATTGCGGAGAGAAGGTGGGATCCTCCAGTATTATAGACCCATTGTTCACCTGGAATATATTCCATGGGTCGGTCGATAACGAATTGTACCCAATCAGGGCTGGTTGTCATGCGGTACCAGTCGTTATTAGGATGAGTATAGGGATAACTCGATTCATCCCATGGGAGACCGGAGGTCATGGTGAGGAGGTCTTCGACTGTAACTGCTTCTTTGCGTGCATCAAGGTTATCGATTGTCATATGTGGGAAGAAGTCCACCATATAGTCGTTAAGCGAAAGATATCCCTGTGAGATTGCAATTCCAATGAGGGCAGATGTGACACTTTTTGTGCAGGAAAAGATGTTCCGGGTTTGATTAATGCGACTTTGGACTTGGAAATAGTTCTCATACACCAAATACCCATGACGAACTATTAGGATGGAACGGAGTGTTGCACTCGATTCCCATCCACTGATATAGTTCTCCATTTGACGATACCAGGTTGAATCCAGACCCTGAGACTCAGGAGTAGCTACCAGCCAGCCTGCGGTAGGCC
>JABXGX010000307.1 GCA_016550405.1 archaeon
GACATCCGTGAATGTCCCTCCGGTATCGATTCCTATTCGAATTGGCTCGGCATTTCCACGATGACTAGACATACTTTTCATCCTCAACCAAGGTAATGCATAGGATAAAGTCTTCCGACACTTCCACAATTAACCAATTCGGCTTCATCGGAGAACTTGTAATAATAGGAGCCTTTTTCTTTTCCAACTCCCTTGTTCAATTATGGCAATGCCCATGACTCAAAGACCTATTCCGCAAAAGGAACAGAGGAACCAATTCAATGGTTTAACCCCGGTGCGTAAGAGCCCCTCTCCTTTAAGGCTAATTGATTATCGTGTCTTTCTAATTCCCATCATTATGATGGTAATTGGAGGGCTGATTTGGGGACTTACTGCGTTTTATCAACCCTGGAATTTACAAATCATACTTTTGGGTCAAATTATCTTCACGATCGGTATGTTTGTGGCAATTATTCTCGGACTCTGGGTCATGACGATCGTTCGGATGCCGGTTCGGTAAGCTCCTATTCAGCCTCTGAATCCGATGTAATTTCACCATTGATGCCAATGCGAAGTGTGTGTTTGGGCGTTCTTATATCCTCCCAGGCGGGACCAATCCAGCGGCCTACAACCACGCCAAGCATAATGCCGACCAGTTGAAGCATGATTACTCGCACTATATGGAAGATGCCGAAAAGCACTAGTATCTCAAACAACTCCCAGGTAGCGAAAATGAAAATTGGGAGAATGATTACCCCATAAAAGATGAGAAAAGCTACAAAGATACTTAATAATCCTGCAAGAATTGCGTAATGAATTTCTTGGCTGAACATTCCGACAAGTATCCCAATAATCACCATCATGATTGTGAAAACTGCCCCATCTGTAAGTCCGACGAGAATAGTGAAGTTGGCAAAAGTAATCATAACGCCACCGCAGATAGCTGAGACAAAGAATCGGATAATGCTGTTAATACGCTCTTTCTGTTTTACTGAAATTCTCATTTTTAGATAACCTCTGTAATCCCATTATAATGAGTGGAAAGATATGCCATGGCAATGTACAGCCAACCACCGATGTAGACACGCATTGGATAGCGGATGTACCAGTTCCATTGACCGCTTGACTCGGCGTCAATGATGGTGTTGACAAATAACCCAGTCACCAAAATCCGGACGACGATTGTGGTCTGTTGACCAGGTTGCAAGAAAATGTCTTGGAAGATATCAACTTGACTGACATATTCGCCATTCAACTCTAGGGACACCGTGTAGCCCCAAATATGCACCAGCCTAGTGCCATTGTTTTGCACCTGAATATCAACAATGATAAGCCGTTCATTAGCACTTGGTGTGGACTTTTCAACACTCGTAACTATTGGTCGAAATTGGTTAGCCGTGTCATAAACCGCAAAGTATTCCATTGATAAAATGATGCTACCAATTCCGAGGGCAATTGTAGTTACAAAGAAAACCACTGTAACTAGGTTTCGATATGATGGCCTATAGAGTGTCTGTTTCAATCGCATCATAATGGGGCACCAGTTATTTGGCACAAAGGGACTTTATTCTAAAAGTTTTCCTCTCCCTGCAGTTTGAGAATGAATTCTCGCCTTTTAAGGAGAGATTACCTTGCACCATAAGCAAAGCTTATAAAAGTCCTTACAGCATTGGGCAACGAGCTTTAGAAAAAGCTGGAGGCAAAGCTTGTGGGCCTACGCGAGTTCGTCGTACGACGTATAATTAATAGTTTTATCCTCATCTTAGGGGCTATCACCTTCAACTTCTTCGTTTTTCGGCTTATGCCCGGTGATCCGGTCAGGATATTAATCAGTGGTAACTTACAAGCAAACCAGCAAGAGCTCGCTGCTGCTCTCCGTGCAATGTGGGGGCTAGATCAACCCCTTCCATTCCAATTCGTGACTTATCTAGTGAATATGTTCACTTTTAACTTTGGGCATTCCTTCACGGAGGGCTATCGACCTGTGATTGAATCCATCGCTGCCCGGCTTCCAAATACTCTTCTCCTCATGGGTACTGCCGCAATAATCACGATTATTCTCGGCGTTATCACTGGCATCGCTGCTGCCTCAAGGCGAGGAGGATCCTTTGACATGGGCATGGTCGTCACTGCTCTAACCTTTTACTCGATTCCGACGTTTTGGCTAGGGATGATGTTCATCCTCATGTTCGGCTTCTACCTCCCACTCTTCCCCTATGGTGGAACCGTCTCAGTGCCTGTTCCTGAAGATCCACTTGCCTACGCAATGGATGTCGCATGGCATCTTGTACTACCCTCATTAACCTTGGCCTTAGTCTCATACGGGGGGTACATGCTTGTCATGCGAAATACCCTCATCGATGTCTTGACGGAGGACTATATCGTTACGGCACGGGCAAAAGGTGTAGATGAACGCACAGTGTTGTATAAGCACGCTCTGCGAAACGCAATTCTACCCCTGGTTACAATGATCGCGTTGACTTTCGGTTTTCTCATAACTGGTGCAACGCTGACAGAAACGGTGTTTAACTGGTATGGCTTGGGTCGGTTGATATTCGACTCAGTGATGCAACAAAATTACCCAGTGCTTCAGGCAATCTTCTACATAATGGCTTTGACAGTAATCATAGCCAACTTCATTGCCGATATCCTCTATGGATTCCTCGATCCTCGGGTCAGATACGATTGAAACTATGGTGATTGCATATGGTAAGATGGGACGAATATTATCACCGCTTCATGGGATTTTGGAGACAATACCGAAGAAGCAAGATGGGAATCGCCGGATTAGCCATTATTCTCTTTTTTCTGGGAATGGCACTCCTTGCCCCCGTGGTTCAACCATGGCCAGCACCGATTCTCGTTAACCAAGCACCGCGGTTATCTGCCCCAACTTGGTTATTACCTATTGACCCTTTCGGTTTTCAAGCCATCTATCCAATAAATAACACGGATTTTGATAATAACGCGGATGGCTGGATTTACGATGAACAACTCCGTGGAGAAGGTTTCATTACCGTACAAAATTCTCGATTTGATACTGATGCAAATGGTTGGGTATTCGAACCGTTTGGACCCGGTCAGACTATCATTTCGAATTTTACTAATCTCAATGTTGGCTCTACCACTCCTGTGGGAAGTGGACCAGGTTGTTATGAAATTCAATATAACGATACTAGCGATTTAGCAGGGTATGGAATAACCGATGTCTTCCTCGAGTATGATTTCCTGTTTAACGCCAGCCTATTTCCAGTCGGGTTTACTACCCAGTATCCCTCCCGAGTATCGGTCTCTTACAGCATTGAATTCATCATTGACAACACCCTAACCACGCTTGGAGACGCTGATGCCATTTTCCATGTCGAAATATCTAATTCCAGTGGAATAGCTATTGACATTTATAATCGTCGATACCGTAGTCCTGGAGGGCTTGGTTGGTCCTCTCGAGTTCGTGAAATGGACCAAGTAAACATTACAAAGACCTTTGCAACGACTGACATAATGACACTGGGCTTCCATATCGAATTTCGAAATCCAATTGCCGCAGACACTCCGAAAATGGTGGTTCGCCTTGATGACCTTCAATGCCGCATCGAAGCCCTATACAGTGAAACAACAAATAATCACTTAATGTCAGGCTCATGGGACGGAAGTATCGGAAGTAACGTTTCAGGGCCTGGTAGTTTTCTCTTCACTTACACTGATCCAGATCCTCTTGAGTATTATCTTGGCTCAACAGCGTCAATTCAAACTGATTTTACTTGGGACTATTTTCGTCGACCAAAGGAAGCTTATATCCGCTACACTTACACAATTGAAAACAACGATCCTGGTGGATGGGGCGATGCCTTTGTAAATATCATTCAGGAATGTTACGTTGAAGTCAACGATACTACCGAACTTATCTTTCGCGGAGATAATATCATTCAAGATATCCCTTGGACCTCCTCGCCCGAGAAGGTCTGGGACGCATTTATGATAACCAACACCTTCGAAAAACGAGGGAAGATGTGGATCATCATTCGGGTGGAAATAACAGATCCGACTCCCGAAGATATGCCAGATATCCGCATCAACTTCGATGATTGTAACTTTGAGATTCTTGGGGGATATTATGGACAACTCGGAGCTGGACAATATGGTGAAGACCTCTGGGCGCAACTCCTTTGGGGATCCCGTATCGCTCTTGTCGTTGGGCTCACGGCGGCATTCATCTCAACCTTCGTTGGTCTTATCGTTGGTCTGATTTCTGGCTACTTTGGTGGCTTAGTGGATGAAGTGTTGATGCGTGTCACTGACTTCTTCCTCATTATACCCGGACTCCCCCTGATGATTGTATTAGCCGCAATCCTCTCCCCACATTGGTGGAACATAGTCCTGGTAATTGCACTGGTGGGGTGGACAGGAACCGCACGACTAGTAAGAGCGCAGGTCCTCGCTGAACGACAACGAGCCTACGTTGAAGCTGCTCGAGCTATTGGGGCAAGTGATCTCTATATCATATTCCGACATGTCCTACCAAACGTAACCCCGCTGCTCTTTGCCCAAATCACCCTAGGTGTGGCTGGTGCAATTCTTTCAGAAGCAGGTCTCAGTTTCTTGGGGCTAACACACCCCTACGATGTAAGCTGGGGTCGAATGCTCTTCCAAGCTTCAGGGGCTGGCGCCTATTCTGAAGGAGCTTGGTGGTACGTCTTCTTCCCCGGATTATGCATTGTCTTGTTAGCCCTCTCATTCACTCTAGTTGGCTACGCGGTCGATGAAATTCTCAATCCACGACTCCGAATCCGGAGGGAGTAATCATAAAGGAGGAAACCTAAATGGCTGTATTAGATGTTAGAAATCTGAAAGCCTACTTCTTTGTAGAAAGAGGTGCAGTCCGCGCTGTCGATAACATAACCTTCGCCTTAGAACGTGGCGAGACCTTAGGTCTCGCCGGCGAATCTGGGTGTGGAAAATCGACCACTGCCTACGCTCTTCTCAACCTGCTCCCATATCCTGGAAGGATTGTGGACGGAGAAATCATCCTTGATGGGGAAAACCTCGTCCAAAAATCCAAGGCTGAAATGCAGGAAATCCGATGGAAAGAAATTTCCATGGTTTTCCAAGGCGCAATGAATGCTCTGAATCCGGTCCTTCGGATAAGTGACCAAATTGTCGAAGCAATCATGCTCCACGAAGATATCTCCACCGATGATGCCTTTAAGAAAATGGAAGACATCCTCGAAGTGGTTGGCGTTGATCCCACCCGAGCTACGAACTACCCCCACGAATTCAGTGGAGGAATGAAGCAGCGCGTAATGATCGCAATGGCTTTGGTAACAGAACCCAAAGTCCTCATTGCTGACGAACCAACCACTGCCCTTGATGTAACCGTTGAAGCACAAGTTTTGAAACTCCTGAAAAGCCTTCAACAGAAATTCCATCTCTCAGTGATTCTCATTACACACGACCTTGCTACCATTGCGGAAGCCTGTGATCGAGTCGCTATCATGTACGCGGGGCAAATCATCGAATTCGCTGATGTTGTCACCATTTTCAAGGAACGACTCCACCCCTATACGGAAGGACTTATTCGGTCTGTTCCCAGTCTCTTAGGTTCAAAATATCTCGTCCACATTCCGGGAGCGCCGCCTGGGCTTATTAATCCCCCATCTGGATGCCGGTTCCACCCTCGGTGTCCTATCGCCACAGAAATTTGTGTTCAACAGGAACCAGTGTTTCGCGAAATCCGAGAGAAGCATTTTGTTGCATGTCACCATGCTGATCAACTCTGGGGGAAGAACGTCTGGAAGTGATCCAATGACCACAGAAGAACCCTTATTCGTAGTAAGAAACCTCAAGAAGTACTTTCCAGTCCGACGAGGTCTGATTGCCCAACTCTTCAGCCGCGAAAAAATCTGGGTCAAAGCCGTCGATGACGTCAGCTTCGACATTTATAAAAACGAAGTCTTTGTCCTCGCTGGTGAATCCGGATGTGGCAAGACCACCACCGGACGCACTCTACTCAACCTCACGGAACCAACTGAAGGTACCATAACTTATGGAGGCATAGACCTCACCCAAATCAGCAAACAGGAAATGAAAGCCCTTCGACCAAAACTGCAGATCATTTTCCAAGATCCATATGAATCCCTCAATCCACGACTCAGTATCCACGACAGTATCGCTGAAGGACTTCAAGTTAACCGCTTAGCAGGAAGCCGTGAAGAACTCCTCGAACGAGTTAAAATGGCAATGGAAGATGTTCGGCTCATTCCTCCCGAAGACTTTCTTTACCGTTACCCCCACATGCTAAGTGGTGGCCAACGCCAACGTGTCGTCATCAGCCGGGCCATTGTAACACAACCCGAATTCATTGTCGCTGATGAGCCCGTTTCGATGCTCGATGCTTCGATTCGTGCTGAAATACTTAGCCTCCTCAAAGAGCTTATCAAAAAATACGATTTGACCTATTGTTATATCACTCACGATTTAGCTTCAGCACGGTATATTGGTGACCGAATTGGCATCATGTACCTTGGCAAAATCGTCGAGTATGGACCAGTTGGTCAAGTAATTGACAATCCAAAGCACCAATATACTGCAATTCTGGTCTCGGCGGTGCCGATTCCTGATCCAACCTTGACACATACAAGGCGTGCCCCGATTGGGGAAGTTCCTTCACCGATCAATCCCCCTTCCGGATGTCGGTTCCACACTCGGTGTCCAATGGCAGATGAGAAATGTCGGCTCGAAGAACCACCATTTAAGGAAGTAGAAAAAGACCATTATGCCGCTTGCTGGCACTGGTTTGATCCTGCCCAATGGGATAACGAAAAATAGGATTTCACCATTTGGTGGAACTCCTATTTCCCCTTTCTTTTTCATAACTACATTTTCTAGATTAAATACAAACTACAAGTCCGACAATTATGGATAGAGGCACTGGATGATTTTAGGAGCTTGCGGAGTGCTTCGTTTGAGATATCTATCCTGCGCGAATAACTCAAAAAATTTTGTAATTTCCTTAAGTTTGCCTATAAGGTCAATTATCGTCTTTTTCTCAATATCCTCTTGGTAGATTGCTGCTTCAATATTACGAAATGTTACATCTTCAAATAATGCAGCGGCTTCTTCATTGGCAGGGGGTTGATTATTTGTGAGGCTGATGAATGTGTCAGCAAGGTCTTTGTATATTGTTCGAATTGATTCTAATGTCGCGGAATACTGCTTCCCTCGAAGAAGTTGATAAGTGATGAGAAGTTGGAAATTTTCCAAAATAAAGCGGTCGTCTTGAGGAAATTCGACTCGGATTTCTGGTGGTGGGACTAGAGGGTCAATGAGACGAAGCGCATACATTTCAGCTTCCGATTGATCGAGTCCTTCTAGAATGAGGGCATTACGCATTTCCTCCCGTGCGAATCGCCAGATTATCTTATAATTTATCTGCTGGGCTTGTGGAATAAGGATAAAGTGAAGGCTGATACCAAGACCGTATTGGCTTTTTGGGCCACTCAACAGAAAGGGGCTTCCTGTATCAAGGGGAATCGTTTGGGATATCTCTGTTTCCTCTCGCAGATCTCTGTGGTGAGTTGTTTTGAAGAGTTTCAGGAGCGGAACGAAAATCGTTGAAGAAGGAGGCTTAGGTTTACGACGATAAAAAAACGGCATCTTAACTCACTTTGGTATAGGGTGATGGGTGGAGTTGGCGGTTGTGAATAGAAATAGCTACCGGTTCATGCGGCGTTCTACATGAAGCATGAATAGGGTCTGTCGGAGATCGGTAAGGTTAGGGACGCGTGCGACCACCCCTTCCGCGACAAGGCGTTTTAGGGCGTATCGAACCGTACGTGGGGCTAGATTGGTAGTTTGTACTATCTCCTTGCTTGTCATTGGGCCTTTAGATTCAATGACGCGGACGATTTTTGAGGCACTGGGAGGTTCCCTATGACTCCTAAACCACTTCACATTGCCACCCAATTAGCTTTTTGAGCTCGATAATTAAAAGCGTTTCGAATCCTGCAACGTCATTAGTCGAATTTTTTATCACATTTTCGTGCTTTCTTTATAAAGCGCAAAGGCAGGGGCGTGAAAGACACATTAACCTATAAAAAGCCCTTGTACCTCACTATTCGGGAACCTACTGTAAAGTAGGACAACGGATGGAATTTAACATGAAAAAGGCATTGCCTTTAAATAAGCGACAACTAGCGTCTCTAACAGCTCTAGCAATTCTAGTCTTTTCAATGTTCATCGGTATTACGGCCTTACCTTTTGCCGCAGCCAACGCTCCGAGTTCCAGCGAAACAGTTGTTCCCAACGGCTTGGACACCTTCTTTCCAACAACTAACGCTCTAGACTCAAAGGAAAATCCACTCCAGAATGTACATCCAAATATGAAATCTTGGATAGAAACTGGGGTTGTTCCCGATGAAATCAGGAGTCTCCAAGGAGCAATAGAAGTTCTCCTCACAGCCGGAAGTGATGTTGATTTTGCCGAATTAATGAATTATATGAAGATTATTAATGTCTTCGAACTTGGCTATGGTTACATCATTCAAGGATCGATTTCAGCTCCAAAGAACATTTACACAATCGCTGGACTGCCTGGTATTGGCTCAATTATGGGTAACGAGTACAAGGTACTCAATGAGCGTCCCTATGATTCAGAAAAAGTTACGGATCAATTCAGAGCCCGAGAAATCATGGGCATCGAAGATGTATTGGTTGATTTCCCCGGTTACAACGGTAACGGTGTTACAATCGGTATCGTTGATACTGGTGTGGACTTTGGTGTTACAGATCTCTATGATGCCATTGACCTTGACAGTTTCGGTCAACCAACAAGCTACGATCCCGGTGGATCAGGCATAGCAATAACTAGTTATTCACTACCTGTAGTTGGCGGCTATCTCCTTACGGAGGGACTTGATTTCCGAATGTTCCGTGATGACGGCGCTCTATGGTGGTCAAACTCCACCTATGGCATCTACGCTGAGAATATGTACGTAGGTGGTTATGGTGGAATCACTAGTATGAGTGGAATGTACAAGGTGGGTATGAGCGTCCAAATTGGCGCAACCTATCCACGGTTGTTCTTTGTCTTCCTTTTAGTTGACTCAACAACTCCCTTCGTTTATGATACCGTCTATGTCGACTTTGAAACCTCTTGGGCAATCACTGCTGACTATAACGGCGCTGACGCTCATGGTGTAAGCGCGGAGTGGGACTTCACCAACGACGCCCCACACATGTTTGACAGTAATCCCATTATGACCGCTGACTTTGACTCTGATATGGTTAACGACTATAGTATGGGCAGTCTTAGCAACACATTTGACCTCACTGGACAAATTTCCGGTGACCTGGTTTCTGGTATTGATCCTCAAGGTCGTGGATTCGCCTTCATGTTTGACAATGGTGGTCACGGTACCAGCTGTGCAGGTTCTGCTGCAGGTCGTGGTATTACAGACTTCGATGTGTACGGAAATGGCACACTCTACAAGGTTCCGGGTGCCGCTCCTGGTGCCACGATTATGGCCTTGAAGACCTTCACCCTTGCAGATGATGCTCACACCTGGTTCTGGGGTTGTGGTTATCGACCCATTTGGGGACCAGACTGGCCCTACGATGTCTTCAGCTACTGGCAAAGTAGTTCAGGCGATAAGGCTGACATTCTTAGCAACAGCTGGGGATGGTCAACTTGGAGTTTCACTGCATGGGATCAAGCATGGAGCTATGACTGGCATAGCATGGCTATGGACTTTTTAACCATGGATTCTGACACGCTCTTCTGCGTCTCGACTGGTAACACCGGTCCTGGCTATGGTACAGGTGGTGCACCTGCATCAACATTAGCCCTAATGGTTGGCGCCAGTACAACTTCACATGTTTGGCAAGGATACTACAGTAATTTCAGCCAAGGTTATGATACCGTCGCTGACTTCAGCAGTACTGGTCCCGCACCACAAGGCTTCAGCAGCCCTGACGTTCTTGCTGTCGGTGCATACGCCTTTGATGTCACTCCCATTCAAAGCGGAGATGGTACGGATGCCTGGACCACCTTTGGTGGAACCAGCCAAGCTTGTCCACATGCAGCTGGTGTAGCCGCCATTGTGAAGCAAGCTGATCCTACACTAGGCGCTGATGAATTACGTGCTATCGTGATGAATGGCGCTGACGACCTCGGCTATGACATCTATCGACAGGGTTCAGGACGTGTTAACGCGTACAACAGCGTTTACATGGCCCTCGACAGTGCGACTCTTAATGGCACCACTGATCTTGTGCAAATCGACACCTACGACACCTGGTATTATCAATACTGGGATACGCGCCAAGATCCAGGCTGGGCATGGTTCGTAAACATGTACCTCGGAAACGCCTTCCAGGGCTTACCCTGGGACTATACCAGTGGCAACCCCGCCGGTAATTATATGGTGGATGGTGGATTCTTCCCCTATCCGATTTACCGTGGTGATTCAGCTTGGTGGAACGTCTCAGCTTATACTCCTGATATGAATCCAGTGTCAGATGTCGAAGCGTACACTTATACGCAAACAGGTTCAGCAACAGCGACACTCCGATCAACTTCAACCTATACGACCTGGCAGCTATCCGATTACTTCACTCCATCGGAGATGACCAACTTCTATGATGCAGATTACATTGTAATCTCCCTGGTCTATCCTCAAGCCAACTTGGATGCAGTGTATGATCTGTCGAGTCAAGCTAACTATGTCTTCCTCCATGACTGGAACGACACTAACGAGAACGGGCTGATCGATTTTGAAACTGCAAGCACAGCTGGTGAAGTACGACGTATCGCTTCAGACACCGCCTATAGTAACAGTCATACTATCAACCTTGGCTTCCCAGCGAATCACTTCATGTTTGAACCGGCAATCTACTACCATGACGTAGGTGTTGAACTCTTCCTTTGGCGAGAACTCAACGTGAACGTCACCATGTACTTCTTTGATCGTATTCCATGGACTTGGGTTTCCACCAATCAATATACTGGTGGTGTACACCCAGATGAACCCTTGGAATGGAATGTCACCATTGATGTACCTGCTGGTGCGACACCAGGTTTCTACGAAGGTTATCTAAATGCCAGCGTTGGAACCGGGTTCTCCTTGATGCCCCTTAGCATCCGTGTTGATGCAGCGATGACTGCTCCCGGTCCAGCCGGGGCTGTCAGTTGGGGTGGATCACAAGGAACTCCCTACGACAACGGTGCAAGCTATGGTAACATTCAGTATGGGTACCGTCAACAGGTGGGTGATTGGCGCTTCTACTTCGTAGACGCTATGGACCCTGTGAATGACACCACTTATGTTATGGTCAATGTGACCTGGACAGATCCTAACACACGACTCGATGTGTTACTCTACTCCAGTGCCACAGGCGCTAACATGATGGAATCTGACAACGTCTGGGAAGACTTGAAGTGGGTTGGTACATCTACGTGGCCAAGACAGAATATCCTTCTCTATGATGTGAGTCAAGGATGGTATGGTCTTGATCTCACCCAAGAAGGCCTTGTTGGTATCGCCTTGCGAACATCCACATTTGGAGGTTCAACCGGTGGTAAAGAAGACTTCTGGGTTACTGTAAGCTACGGAATCGAGGCTTGGGATCTACCATACGCCTGGATGAATGCTACTGACAGCGCACATCTCAGCGGCGCTCCTCTCACTGATAATAGCAATTGGACTGGTCCTGCTGTAACCTTCCTCACGAACTGGTCAGTACTTAGCAACGCGGAATTCCCAACGATTCAAATCCAACAGACCCGGCTTGAGCTCCTTTCAACCGTGTCTCATATTGGATATGGTACCATCGAGGAACCCGTCATTCCTGGTTGGCATCCTGATTTGAATCCGAGGGAAGACTACGACTATGTCGACTTGCTAGCTGGACAGACAGTGGAGTTATCGGTGGAGTTTGGTGACTGGGTAGGAGATCCGGGTGAATTAACGCCAATAGCCCATCAAGGTGACATTGACGTCTTTGTCTGGGCTCCTGGTGTTGCTCATACCTATGCGAATAGTCTTACAGGTGCAACAACGGCAACTGGAGCTAATCCCGAAGAAGGAATGTTTGTGGCTCCTGTTTCGGGAACCTACACGATTGGTCTCGACTACTATGATGGCGCTGTTCCAATGGCGTGGAGGACCGATGTCTTCGCATATCAAGCGAGTGGTATTACAAGCCAAGGGCGAAGTGCTTCTCTAGATTCTTCGATGACCATGACCAATGCAAGGTATGCTGTCCAATCCAGTTTCATCACAGGCACTTCACTAGACTGGGGTACAACCTCAGGCTTCGATGCTTCTGTACTTGTACTCAATGTTGGTGTCGAGAACTTCTTTGCCCCCAGCATTAATTCACTCGATCCTGATGGAGGCGAAACACTCGGTCCTGAACCGTTCACCATTTCCTGGACGGCCTCAGATCCAAACGCGGATCCAGGTGATTCACCATCACTTGGTGAAACTCTCGGCTTTTCCGTTGAAGTCAGCAACGACTCTGGACTCACATGGAAGGTCGTCACCTATGGAACAACTTTGAACAGCATCACCTACGATCCCAATAGTGCCTACTACGGTCTTGGCGCCAGCGAAATGTGGCGTGTCCGTGTGAACTGTACAGACGGTATGTTCACCGTAAGCCGTATCTCCTCTGCGGACTTCACTGTACTACCAGAGATTATCATCGCGCCACCACCATACGAGCTCTATGTTGTCATCGCTGTGATTGTCATTGTGGTCATCATCTTGTTGGTCACATGTCTCCTCAAACGACGACAAACAGCTGCCAAGTAAAACTCAACAAGGGGGTTCACACCCCCTTTTCTCTTCTTTTTTTTCGCTTACCACTTTGCGAATGCGTTTGCTAATTTTCGGCTCAGATTTCTCTTGATAGTAGGGAAGGATTAAAACACAGTATGTAACTCTGTGCATACTGGTGGATTTTAGTGCCAGGACGCATTTCTCGGATTGGAGTGTTTCTTGTAGCGCATCTCATTTCTGGAATACTTACTTTCCTAGCCATGTATGGCGTTGCGAATGTGGGAATTGCCTTCCAGATAATTCTGCTTGAAGTCATCCCACCATATGCCTGGTTACTCGCAATCCTCCTCCTCTATTCTTGGGTTCTAACTCTCCTCATTTTACCAATACAGGCAGGTGTACAAATTTGGAGTCTTTTACGATTTGAACCCACACCTGTCCTTCTAAGCTACTACTTCGAATACGATATGACTTCGAATCTCCCTCACCGCTTTCTTGATCCCGTCCAAAGCCGAATCGGTCTCGTTTCTGTCCTTTTCCTTATAATTGGGGGCTTAGTGGCTTGGCCTTTATATTCCTTTTATGGCGCATTTCTCCTCATTGCCCGTTTTGGTCCAATATTATTAACCTTAGACTTTATCATCCTCTTCATACAAGGTCTAGCGGTAGGTGCTTCTGCAGTCTTTGTTGCATATTTTCTGCTTGCTTCATTTGGAGTGCTATTTCTCCAATGGCGTCGAAGAGGACGTTAAATTTACAAAATGGGATTATGCCAATGACTTACTTAGTAATTCACCTAGTTTTCGTATCCCGGTATCAATTACTTCCGAAGTATTATAGGAGTAGCTGATACGCATTGTGTTCAAGGCTCGTTCTACAGGCGCGAGTTGACCATGCTCGGGAAGGTAACTAAGTCCCATTAGTGGGTAAAAAGCAACTCCTGGAACATAGATGATATCATTCGGGAGTGCAACCTGTTCGAGAAACTCTTTTGCATCAAAAGTCTTGTCTTCACTTTCCCACCAAATGAAGAATCCCCCTGTGGGATCTGTACGGTTTCCAGCAGGGAAAGTATCATCAATAGCTTTCCGCATGGCATCAGCGCGGTGCTTGTACGTTTCTAGCGCTTTTGGCAGTACATCATCAATGTACTTACGGTAATACACATCAAGCATGCGTTGAACTATCGTAGGGCTGCAGAGATCTAGAAAGCCTTTGTCCTTATTGATCTGCTCCTGAACTTTAGGTGGGAACACACTATATCCAATTCGGAGAACCGCAGCTTCCTTACTACTAGTTCGTAGATACGCGACATACTTATTCTCAGTATCTAAGGCTTTGATAGGCTTATGTCGGGGTTCTCGGAATTGAATTTCACGATAAGCTCCATCTTCAACGATAATGGTGTGATGTTCCATGGCGAGGTTGAACAAGGCTTCTCGTCGTTTTTGAGGAATGGTTGTACCCTTAGGGTTATCCGAATCCGGCACCAGGTAAATCATCTCAGGCTTTTTCCCAAGTTCCTTCTTACAGCACTTAATGGCTTCCTCAAAATATTCAGGAATAGCACCCTGCAAATCGGTCGGCACAGTCACTATTTGTGCGCCAAGCTTCACTGCCGGAACCAGAAACCCTAGGTAGGCAGGACTGGTGGTTAGAATTATGTCACCTCGATCAATGCACGTGTCAATCATGGCATACAAGGCTTGTTGTGAACCAGTAGTTATGACGATGTTGTCTTCTGGTTTTTCACTAGGTAATGTGATACCATCTTTTTTGACAAGCCGTTGGGCTAGAGTTTTCCGGAGAAAAGGTTTGCCACTGGTCGGTCCATAATTGAAGTCGTCTATCACGCGTTCTTCATTTCCTGCCTTAATCTCTGAGAGCTGCTCATTTCCCAGATTGATGAGGATTTCTGCTAATGTTTTGATAGGCAAGGCGCCAGGCTTCCCACCCCCAAAATAGTATGGGACATTATATTTGAGCAATCGACGAATTTCAGATTCAGGGATAAATGAAGTCCAAGTGGCGAAATCATAAGGCTCCTTACTCATACACAATTCACGCTCATTCTTGAAGGATGCTCTTCAGTACTGTATCCTTATGGCTTTTCTACACTAGGGTGGTTCAAAAAGGGGGATTATTGTTCAAGCTTTTCAATTATCTGTTCAGTAAGAATACGAAAAGCGTCTTCAACTTTATCTCCACTCATGGCGCTGGTCTCAATGAAAGCGCATCCATAGCGCTCAATCCACTCGTCAATGTCTGGTTGCTTTATTGCACGTTTCTTTTTCAAGTCGGATTTGTTACCAATAAGTAGAATTTCAACGTCACCGGCGTGTTCTCGAATTTCTCGCATCCACTCTTCGATTGATTCTAATGTCTCTGGTCGTGTTAGGTCAAAAACCAGCATCGCGCCATCGGTTTGTTTGTAGAAACTTGAACGATAAGGCGCAAATCGTTCCTGGCTTGCAATATCCCAGATGATGAGTCGAGCGACCTTCTCTTCTAATTCGATGATTTTGTAAGCAAAGTCGACACCAATTGATGCCTTGTATTCGCGTTCAAACCGGTTTTCAACATATTTTAGAATAATACTGGTTTTGCCTACGGCTGGGTCACCAACAAGAAGTATCTTGAACTCGTAATAAGGCTGCTTGCCCATTTTTACTACACCCAACGCTAATTGTACGATATACTCTTTCTTATTAAATTAGTAGTAACAGACAATCTTTCAAATCTTCTCTAAAGGATTACTGGATGCTAAAAAGGATCTTGGCTCTATATTAGATCAATTTAGTGACTCCTCCTGAGCTAAGTCCGCTTTCCAGCTTTTTGTCCTAAAGAAATCATAAAAACTTGCTTCAACAACTGTCAGTTCAATAGGAGTTAGATTTCGTTCACGCAATGCCTGTATCAAATCAGGTATCCGTTCATGTGGGTCTTCAACGAAGACTTTAAGGCTCCCGCGTCCAGATCGAATTGCAGTTTCTATGAAGGGAACTTCTTTGACTTGGCGAATAGCATCTTCTGAGAGGCGGCTGAAGGTGATTTCAATAGCTTCGCCCCGCCCAGTGAGTGATTGAATCAGTTCATCTGGATGCCCTTGAAGTGAAATCTGACCCTTTTCTAATAGCACAACACGACTACAATATTCGACAACTTCTAAGTCATGGGATATGAGAACCATCGAAGTACCAAAGTGATAATTGAGTTGTTTTAAATAATTTAGGAGTTCGTGGCGGAGATGTGCATCAAGCCCTGTGGTGGGTTCATCAAGCAAAAGGATTGGAGGTTGGTGAATGAGGCCTACACAGATAGAAACGCGTTTTCGTTCACCACCACTTAAGAATTTGACAGGTTTATGCATTAAATCTTCGTCGAATCCAAGGATGTCTAAAAGCTCAATGGCTCGTCGTTTAATCTCTCTTCCTTCAAGTGCATACATTCGACCAAAGAAATGAGCGTTTTCTAGCGCAGAAAAGGGGAAATATAAGCTTTGGTCCTCATGCTGGGGGACATATCCTGTTGCGTAATGGATGGCCGCGGCTTCTTTTTTCACATCATATCCTGCAATTCGAGCAGCACCTCGATACGGTTTAAGTTGTGCTGTCATGACGCGCAGACACGTAGTTTTCCCTGAGCCTGATGCACCAATAACACCCAGAATTTCGTTTTCTCTTGTGTAGAAGGTTACATCTTGGAGAATGCTGGTTCTCCCAATTCGAACGGAGGTATGGTCAAACTCGATTATTTTTGGTGCTTTTTCTTGAGTGTTCATCATTTAACCCCCGTTTCCTTCGCCAACTCTCGAAGCCTCTTGATCATCGTTTCTAGTCTATTGACTGGTTCACCTGATGTTACTCGAAGTTTCTCAATTCGATCCATGCGGCGATTAGTAAGAGTCCATTCGATTTCACGAATTAAGGCATGGGTGGTGTTCAGCGTATTGTCGATATTTTGGATTATCTGTTCATCTAAAGTTGGTGTCCGCATTCGTCGACGTCGTCGGTGCTGATTTGTAAAGTATCCGCCTATGACGAGAATTGCTAGCAGAGTAATGAGAAAAATTTGGATTGTCATAAAGTATAGATAATCGGGTTCAAGTGGTGGTGGCGGTTCTTCTAGTGGGGGAATGTAGTAGAAATGCATGAATATCGACGAACTTGCATATCTTCCGGGAGTGGTGAAAACTATGATTGAGAAAGTCTGTGGTTTGGTCTCGGTCTCTTCGAGTCCTGTCCAATTGGCAAAAAGGAAGGAGCCATATCGCCCCTCCTTCACTTCAAAAGCGATGAAAAAGGTTTGAGTTCGATTTGGGAGAACATAGACAACGAACATGTCTAATCCTTCTACGCCACCTCCAGTGACGTTATGTGCATCAATGATGAAGCCTGCATCATTGCCAATGTAGAAGGAATCATTTGTACCACCTGTAATCCGAATAGTAAGCGTAAGTGTCCGTCGAAAGAGATGATGAATCGTCTGGTTGACAAATCGTAGGTTATCAAGTTGGTAAAGATGTGTGTTTCCAAAAATCACCGAGCAACCAATCACTAAGAGTTCTTTACTATCCTCATTCAGATAAGTGCCAAAGGGTGTGCCATTGACCCAGGCAAAAGGCTGTGCACTTCCTGTTGCTGTTAGTACTGTTCCGTCAATAGTAGTGATGCTATTTACACCAACAGTAAATGGATGGGAAGGAAGCAGTTCTGTTGTATTCGACCCTGTAACAATGCCTCCCACTTGAATACTTTGGTTGTAAAGCAATTGATTGAGTGCAGTGTGGTTTGAAGATCCAGGGTGATCCACTAAAACGAGGACTTTGAAACCTGATTCGATAAATTCAGAAATTGCCAAGGTTTCGTTAGGTGTAAATCCTTTCTCGGGATCACAGATGACGAGTCCATCAAATAGTTGCAGGACGGTTGAATTGATTTCAGAGATAAGTGGAATATCAACAAGGTTCAGTTGGGCCGCTGAAAACAACTCACGTAAACGAGAATAACCCGTGATGAGGCTATCTCCGATTTCGTTGAACAAGGATAAGAGTTCATCAAAGTCAATATCTGTTAAATCAAAATCCTCAAGGTTGGCAAAGTCCAATCCTTGATTGTGAATTGAATCAAACAGAATAACCGCTTTGGGATAGGTCACATTTATTACTAAGGGTAAAATGAATTGCCAGCCGTCAGAAGCACTCAAAACAATGTTTCCGAAATACGGACCTGCTTCAATGAAGGTAGGTATAAAAA
>JABXGX010000308.1 GCA_016550405.1 archaeon
TGATTGCCGTTTTATTTTATTCAAAATTTCAGCATATCATTGCGGCGCCAATAATCATGGTTCGTAGTGCGATTGAAGAAAAGTGGGAGGAGGAATATATTCGCGAAGTCACGGGTGTTGATGAGAATGACAACTAATAAAGAAAAAATGAGTTTCCCACAATTAACTCGAAAACAAACGATGGAACTCGATGCTTGTGTCGATTGTGGGGAATGTGTTAAGTTCTGTCCAGTCTTTGACCAGTTACAGCGCGAAGGTGTAACAGCTCGTGGAAAGATTCGAAATCTGCGAGAAATGGTCAAACACGTCTACGGAATTATGGGACGGGCTAGAGGTGGAAGTCTTATTGATAAGAATAAGATCGACAAGTTTGTGGAAGATCTTTACCTTTGCACAGTCTGTGGACAGTGTCAAACGGTGTGTGAATCACGAATTAAAAGTTGTAGTCTATGGGAAACAATTCGCGCTGATATGGTGAAGCAAGGTTTTGGACCACTCGAACGACAGCGCCAATGGCCAACTAATGTTAAAACCAAGTATAACCCGTATGGAGAAGATCATCTTGCACGATCAAATTGGTTGCCTTCTGATGTCAAAGTAGCTGAGACCGCAGATATAGCATATTTTGTGGGATGTACATCTTCTTATAAGATGCAACACCTCGCCATTACCACAGCTCGGATTCTAAACAAGCTAAATATCGATTTTGTATTACCCGGAAATGATGAACGGTGCTGTGGTTCTCCACTTATTCGAACTGGACAGATTGAAGTCGTCAAAGACCTCGTTCAACACAATGTAAACACTATCAGAGAAAAAGGTGTGAACCTCGTTGTGTATTCATGCTCTGGTTGTTTTCGAACCTCTGTCTTCGATTGGCCAAGATACTACGGGAAGTTACCTTTCAAAGTTCAACATATTACACAATTGCTTGCTAAGAAATTAGAAACCGTTAAGATTGACCCCCTCCCGGGTGTTGAGGAACGTGTAGCATATCACGACCCCTGTCATCTTGGTCGCCATGTAGGCGTCTATGATGAGCCTCGACGAATCCTTGAGCTTTTGCCTGGCATAACACTTGTCGAGATGAAGCGCACCCGAGAATACTCACGGTGTTGTGGCGCTGGGGGTGGAGTAAAAGCTGGAATACCAGAGCTTGCCTTAGAGATCGCCGCAAAACGAATCCATGATGCCAAACCTACCAGTTCCCCAGCTCAAGTTAAGGAGGCGGCAAAAAACCTAACAAGAGAGTATCATGAACTTTCCGAAGAAGAAAAGGCGGTAATGCCTTTAGAAGAGCGCATGGCCTGGGAACGTGTTGGTGAAATTATGGAAACAGGGGCGACCATGGTTGTCTCTGCCTGTCCTTTCTGTGTTCTTAATCTTACTCATGGGATGCAACGGCTTGGCTTGGACATACCGGTGGTTGACATCGTTACACTTGTTGGACAATTCTTACGAATAACTCCACCCAATGAATGACCACTTCATTTCATCTTATTAAGGTAAGAACCCAATCACTATGGCTTCGATGTATCCGAGAATTATACCACTAAAAATTCCAATGAGAATTGTGGCTACTGCTAGTGTGATGAGCACAAACTGGAATTTACGTGATTCTCTGACGGGCTGATCTGTGACCGCCTCGTCAGGCTCGTCCATAAACATTCGTTTGATTATCCATCCGTAATAAGCAAGTGAAAACGCGCTATTAAGGACACCTGCGAGTGCTAACCAGAGTAATCCTACTTCGACTGCTGCTGTAAACAAAATCAGTTTACTGAAAAATCCACTCAAAGGAGGGACACCTGCAAGTGCTAAAAGTAGAATTGTTAAGCTAAGAGCAGTGATTGGCATTCGTTTGCTTAAGCCATTGTATCCAGAAAGTTTGGTTTTCGTAAGCGTAAAAGCGACAGCTGCTGCTGCAATGAATGCTCCTGTTTTGGCTAATCCATCATTCAAGGCATGAAACATTAAGCCTGATAATCCTAAGACCGTTGGTACGGCAAGACCGATTATTGTGTACCCCGCTTGTGCAATAGCTGAATATGCGAGCAACCTTGGAAGAGTTTTTTGTGAGAGAGCTGCAATGTTTCCCCACGTCATAGTTATTAGTGCGAGAAAAGCAAATGCAGCAGTCCATTGGAAGCGGAAGATCAGGAATCCTAAAATGAAGACACGGATAGCCACAGCAAAAGCGGCTTTATTTGAGCCTCCGCCTAGAAAGGCGGAAACTGGCTGTGGGGCGCCTTCATACGTGTCAGGCAGCCACATATGGAATGGGATGATGCCCATTTTGAACCCAAATCCAACTAGAATCAACATTACGCCTAGTAGGGCGATAGGAACAAGGTTTGGATCAAGGGTAGTCCATGCCGAAGAAATCTCTACTAATCGAGTACTTCCTGTGAGTCCAAAGATTACTGAGATGCCAAGTAACATTACTGCTGAGGATGCAGCGCTCATGATGAGGTACTTTACGCCAGCCTCAACACCTTGTGCATTGTCTTTACGAATTACCACAAGTGTGTAGCTGCTAACAGCAACGAGTATCCATCCGGCGAACATGACAATTAAATCAACTGCCATGGATAACAACATCATTCCTAGAAGGGCTAGTTGCAGTAATGTGTAGTAGATCTCTTTGTTGGGATTTTCCTCGAAGTAGTTAATTGATGCAATGATGACGGCAACACCAACGACGATGAAAAGAGTCACGAAAAATAGGCTAATGCCATCTAGGAGGAGGGTTGTGGAGACGGATGGTGAAGTAATAATGGTCGTCCATTGAGGCAGCACTAATATTGCGAATATAGCAAGATTGAGGAGTGCCCAAAAAGGGGCGACTTTCCCTCGAAAGACTCGATCGATAACAGGTGTAAGCAACGCTAGAATCGCAAATATGATGAAGGGGAAGAAAGGGCTAGCAACAAGGCTGAAGAACCATATGATCATTTCAGTAAATTGCATCTACGAACCTCCAAAGCTTAGTAAGACTTGTACAGCTGGAATAATCCGGTCAACCATCATCGCAGGAAGGAGTCCAAGGAGAATAACTGGAATCAGTAACAACGTAAGCGCGATAAGTTCTGTATTACGAGCACGTCGCATACGGGTTCCTGGGCGTGGGTCAGTAATTACAATGCGATCAATTGTCCATAGAAAATAGGCCGCGACAATTCCTGGTGCGAGAATAATAAACACCAGAAGCGGTAGAATTGAAAGAGCGCCAGTAAAGATCATGAATTCGCTGACGAAGGGTGCAAAGAATGGTATTCCCATAGAGGCAAGTGAACCTAAAACGAAGAAAAAGGCTGTCCAAGGCATGAATTTGCCCATACCTGATAGTTCGTCTATGTTTCGAGTTCCTGTGCGTTTTTGGATAACGCCTGTAAGCAGAAACATCATACCTATTGCACAGGCATGATTGAACATCATAAATACGGCACCTGCAACTCCAATGGTTGTGAGCGTAAAAGCACCAAGGAGGACTAGTCCCATGTGATTGATGCTTGTTAGGGCAATCATACGTTTCATGTCACGTTGATTTAATGCGACCAGTGCACCGTAAAAAATCGTTATAATGCCTAGGGTCATGATGATTGGTGCCAGCCACGCTGAAACTTCAGGAAACACTCCAATAGTAATACGGATTAAGCCATAGCCTCCCATTTTCAACAGGACTCCTGCTAAGATGATGCTTATGGGGGCTGGGGCTTCAACGTGGGCATCGGGAAGCCAGGTGTGAAGGGGAACAATGGGTAGTTTCACGGCGAATCCAATGAAAGTGATTATCATGACTGGTACTGCAACAGCGAAGGGAATTGGTGAAGTGAGGAAGTAGGTCAAATCCCAGGTACCAGCGAAGAGGAAGAGTATGATGAATCCCAAGAGCATCAGGATGCTGCCAACATGGGTAAAGATTAGGAATTTCATTGCCGCATATCGGCGGTTTTCATAGCCCCAAATACCGATTAGAATAAACATGGGAATTAGAACGAGTTCCCAAAAGATGAAGAAGACAAGTAAGTTCAGAGAAACAAATACTCCAATAAGTGCAGCTTCAAGCAGTAAGAGTGTGCCAAAGTACATAGCGACTCGTTCTTTGATTAATGTAAGGGATCCAATCGTTGCAGCTAAAGTGAGAAGCGTTGTGGCTAAAAGCAATGGAAAGCTGATCCCATCAACACCCAGTTTGAAGGTAATACCAAGGGTTGGTATCCAAGGGATTTCGATGAGGTAGGAAAATCCTGGTGCACTGGAGTTGAATCCTAACCATATTAGTCCTGTGAAAAGGAACAAGAGGGCGGTCCAGATCACAGCAAAGCCTTTGACAATCCTTTCGCCAAATCGACCCAACAGGTACAAAATGACTGAACCTAGTAATGCTCCGCCAATCAATATGAGTAATGCATTTTCCCAAAGAACCATAATGACTCACCAACCCAATATTACCAGAAATAGAATCAGTAGAACTATCCCAATTACAAAGGCGAGGATATAGTTCATTGTGACACCTGTTTGTACTCGCCGTAGACCTTTGGAGGCTCTCTCTCCTGCAGTGGCGATTCTGTTGACTACTCCATCAACTATATTCACATCTACATAGTTGCTGGCATTCGATGTTTTGACTATGAATTGCGAAAATTTGTTATTAGCACTATCAAATCCTCGATGCTCGACTACCTGTTCTAACTTGAGGCTTCCAGCTTCTACTTTGGGTGCCAAAACATAGTGGAATCGGTCAATGGTGCCAAGTTCAATTCGTGATAGGATGAAATTAAAAATTCGAAGTGTACCACGTACAAAAACCCAGTCATAGACTTTGTCAAAGTAATATCCATTGCTTAACACCTTTTGTATCACACCGCTTATGCGGTTTCGCCCAAATGTTTCTGGTCCTGGCTTTCGATATTTGTAGACTAAAATCGCTGGAATCCCTCCGATTGCAAGGGTAGAGAGCGAAAGCAAGAGTGGGATCAGTTCGATTTCAAAATGGATATGAACATCAAAATAGGTTGCCAGTAATCCTGTGGGAATGAGAACTGCTGAAATGATAACGGCCGTGGCTAAGATGGTTAGTGGGATGGTTATTAACTTGGGACTTTCATGGGCATGCAAAACGACTTCCTCATTTCGTGGTTCACCTAAGAAAATCAAAATTATCCACCGGAAACTATACGCCACAGTAAACACAGACGCCGCCCAAAGCAGAACTAGGGGTATGAGTGCACCAGAGTTCAAGGTAGCTGCAAATATGAGATCTTTACTCCAGAATCCATTAAAGGGAAATATACCGCCTAACGCTAAAACACCAATCACGCTTGCTGCAAATGTTATTGGCATTTTATGGCGGAGCCCTCCCATCTGGTTGATATCATTAGTCATGACAGCATGAAGGACTGAACCTGCGCAAAGGAAGAGTAAGGCTTTAAAGATGGCATGGCTCATCACGTGCGCTTGACCTGCAAACCATCCTACTGCCGTTCCGACTCCGAGTGCAGCCATGATAAGACCAAGTTGGCTTATCGTTGAATAGGCGAGAACACCTTTGAGATCAGTGGAAGCTAAAGCTATTGTTGCTGCAAGTATTGAAGTGATTGAACCGATAATGATGACTGTATTAAGCCAAAGTGTGACAGAACCAAAAAGAAAGAAGGTTCGACCCACAAGATAGATGCCCGCTTTGACCATTGTCGCTGCGTGGATCAGAGCGCTAACGGGTGTTGGACCCTGCATAGCATCTGGAAGCCAGACTTGAAATGGAACTTGCGCAGATTTACCCATGGCACCACCAAAGGTGAAGAGCGAAACCATGGTGAGTGCAAAAAGGCTAACCATACCAAGTTGTACGGCGTTTTGAATGATAATGTAGTTAAAAGATCCTACCTGCGTGAAAAGGAATACGATACCGATCAGAAGGAGCACGTCGCCCACACGAGTCACGACAAAGGCTTTCATTCCAGCCCGCGCCGCCTCCGGTTTTTCATACCAGAATCCGATTAGTGCGTATGAGCAGATTCCCACAATTTCCCAGAAGATGAATAATTGGAGAAAGTTGTTAGAAAGTACGAGGCCTGTCATAGCACCGATGAAGAGAAGAATCATCGCATAGTAGCGGGTTTGGCTTTTATCTTCACCCATATAGCTCATGGAATAGACGATGATCAGGAAGCCGATGAGGATGGCAATGTTGCTCATGAAGACACTTAATGGATCGAGGAGAACTCCAACATAGATTGTGATTCCAGGTAGCACTACCCATGGATAATTGAATTCAAGGTAAGCTACTCCTAAGGATGGTAAGGCAAGTATATCTTGAATCATGGAAACAGCGAATATAGCGGCAATAGCCCCAACAACAACAGCAATGTATTTGGGAAGCCGCTTATCGAACCATCCAACTGTAGCGATAAGAATCGCACCGAGGACGGGAATGATCCATGCGAGCCATTGTGCGTACAGAAGCATATTAGAGTCCTCCTATGGTCGCTGTAAGCATTGTTACGATGGCTTCAGCAGCGGGATAGAGGATTGGGAGAATGAAGCCCGCGAAGACTCCAAAGCTAACAATAAGGAATGCAACAATAAGCATTGGAATAGTCATCAGGGGCGGTGATTCATGGACATCTTTGAAACGCCGTGGAATTCCTTCTGGAGGGGTGTACTCGCCAGCAAGATAGTCCTCATACATTTTGTCCATTTTTCTAGATGGTGGACCGAAGAATATTCTTCGAACTGTCCACAAATAATAGGCAGCAGTGAGTGCAGTGGAAATAACTCCGATAATTCCTATGACTGTAAAGATCGGATAGGTGAAGCCAACAGTGAAAACGCCCATGAAGATTAAGACTTCACTGACGAATGTGGCAAGAGGCGGTGTTCCCGCAATGGCTAGTGCTCCAATTGTACTCAGGGATGAGGTTAATGGCATTTTAGAGGCTAGCCCTCCCATTTTACTGATGAGTTTTGTTCCTGCGGAGTGCACCAGTGAACCTGCAGTGTAAAGTAGAACTCCTTTGGAAAGACCATGGGTTAGAATATGAAAGAGAGCACCAGTGATTCCAAAGATGTTCATGGTACTAAGACCAAGAAGGATGTAACCAATCTGGTTTACAGAACTATAAGCTAGAACACGTTTGTAATCCGTTTGAACTAATGCCATACCTGCTCCCCAAATCATTGTAATGATGGCTAGGACCGCAAGGAGCAGTGAGGCGTGAAGAACCACAGATGGGAAGAAAAAGAATGTAATTCGAATAAACCCATAGGCTCCTGTTTTGATCATGACTGCGCTAAGTAAAGCGTGAATTGGTACTGGAGCTTCGCCATGAAAGTCTGGCAGCCATGAGTGGAGAGGGAAGATTGCCATTTTTACGAAGAATCCTATAGAGAATAGGAGGGCAAGGCTTTGCATGATTAGTAGACTTGTTGATGCTAGGGGATTGAGTATTGCAGGGAGCTCGTAGATATTCAGTGTGGGTGTTCCCAAGGTACTTGTTATTCCAAATACCCAAAAAATAGCCGTGAGGATACAGATAGCGCCGATGAAGATATAAAGTATGTATTTTATGCCGATGATTTTGGCTTTCTTTGTTCCCCAGTTGGAGACGAGGAAGTAGGCTGGAATGTTCATTCCTTCGAAGAAGATGAAGAAGACAATGAGGTTGGTTGCCATGGTTACTCCGAGCATACCAAGAGCAAAGAAGAGGAGGAGAACATAATACATGGCAAAATCGTGCTTGTCTTTGATGTATTCGATACTGTAGATTGCTGATGCAGTACACAAACCAATGATGGCCAATGAAAGCGGGAGGCTAAGGGAGTCAGCAAGGAGGGAGAATTCAACAATTACCGGGCCAATTGAAAACCAATAGTATTCTTCATAGACGGGTTGCCCAACGGCTAAGACAATACTGAGAACGTAGAGTAATATGATGAAGGAGCTCGCCATGGCAATCGATGCAATTAGCCCAGCACCCTTTCGGCCTAAGGGCTTCCCAACGAGGATTGTTAAAAGGATTAGTATTGCAGCGATGACAGGAATTAGAAGAGAAAGGAGCAAGAATGGATATGGCAGAGGAATTCCTGGTAGCATTTTTAGAGTCCTCCTAGATTGAGTACCCAGTGTCCAATTGGCGTTAGAACTAGGTCAGGCCAAATTCCTATGACAACTACAAGGAGTGTCATGAGGATGAATGGAATTGATTGCCAGTGAGATGGATCCTTCTTGTTGGTAAGTTTTGATTCAGGTGGTGACACAAAGAGCTTGTAAATAGGCCCAAGCACGTAAGTGAAAGTGACCAAAATTGCACCGGCTCCTATTAATGCCACAATCAATGCATTCGAAACCGTGAAGATTCCCAGGAAGATGAGGATTTCACTGATAAACCCGCTTAATGGAGGTATTCCGGCCATAGCAAAAGCTGCTAGTAAGAAGGAAATACCAGTTATCGGCATCTTAGTGCCTATACCACGAAGGGAATCAATATTCGTTGTTCGAACAATCATGAGATAAGCTCCAGCAGTAAGAAATAAGGCGGATTTGATAATCGCCGAATTGATAATATGGAAGGCTGCGCCTGCAAGTCCAAGGACCGAAACTGATGCAACGCCAAGAAGGATGTATCCACCTTGACTCACGCTTGAATAGGCCCATCGCCGCTTGAATTCACTCTGACCAATGGCAAGATATCCACCATAGATTATAGAGGATATAGCGAGTAGACCCAGTGGAACTGACCATGCGACAATAATCGATGGAAACCAACTTGCTGTAATCCGTATCAATCCGTAGGCTCCGATATTGGCAAGAAGTCCCCCAATTAGAGCAGTGACAGGTGATGAAGCCTGAACATAAGTATCTGGGAGCCAACTATGGAACGGAAAAATGCCAAGTTTGACGATGAATCCGAATATCATTGCAGCCGCAGCAAATTGCAAAATATGCATAAATTCGATTGGCACCGTTGCCAATGCGGCTGGAATGTCAACCATTCTAGTGGTTCCCGTTAACGTGAAGACAAGGATCAGACCCATTAGCATAACAAGGGAACCTACATGTGTCCAAAGGAAGAATTTCATACCAGTCTTTTGGGCCTCTACTTTGGAAACTCCTGTTTCTCGCCAATAGATGACAAAAACATATGCTGGTATGATTGTGATTTCCCAGAACAAATAGAATAAGAAAAGATCTGCCGCGACAAACACGCCAAGCATTCCAACATACATCAGGAGAATCGTCGCAAAGTAAGTACCATTATTTTTCACATTTTCAAAGTAATAGCGACTAAAGGAAATTATTAGGGCAGTAATAATTGCTGTGATAATTATTATAGGGAAATTAAGCCCATCGAGCATGAAGCTCAGGGTAATATTAAGGGTTGGAATCCAGAGAAACGTTTCTAAGACATAGGGCGGTGAAGACGTCGAAAAGGGGAATAGCTCTAATCCACGTAACAATACCAGACCCATAGAGAGAACTATTGCAATTATACTTACCCATTGTGCTGTACGTTCCCGGTGTCGTGCAAAGAGATAGATTGCGCCTGCAAAGAGGAGTGGAAGGAACATGCCCAAAGTTAGCGGATGGGTTAGCAGGAAGATTATGATAGTATCGATGACAGTCTGCAAAGTGGTTAACCCTCCAGATCACGAAGCTCACGAATGTCAACTGAACCTCGCACTCGTGAGACGAGGAGAATAATTGCCAGCGCAATGGCAGCCTCCGCGGCTTCAAGGGCTATAGCAAATAGCACAATGGCATGGCCCATGACAGCCAGCGCAGCAACTCCCCATAGTACATACCGGGCAAAAGCGACGAAACTCAAATTCGCTGCATTCATGAGGATTTCAATACTAAAGAATAATCGCATGACATTCCGCTTACTAGTCAATCCATAGAGCCCAATCGCCGCAAGGAAGCCTACAATTACCAGATACACGACCAACGTCGCCATTAGGTTTCATCCTCCTTTTTTATCAAAGTTAGGGCTCCTATGAGCGCTGAAGCAAGAACGATCCCGAGAATCAATAGTGCCACACCATAATCCTCCAGAAGAGCTAAGGCAAGATCTGTTATGTTCCAACCAAATGCCGGGTCTGGCAAGGCTTCAACAATTGCGGGTGAATAGAAGATGTAGAGAAGTACACTGAATAGGAGTGCGTTGATAACCAGGGGAATAATCCATTCCCGTCGCGGTCGTTTGAGCCGATATCGCCAATGTTCGTAGGGAACGACCATAATGGTAAAGAAGATCAGAACGACCACAGCGCCAATATACACAGATATTTGAAACATCGCTGCATATGAAGCGTCCAATAAGATGAACAGCCCTGCAACACCCAAGAACATCCCAGCCAAAGAAATTGCCCCGTAAACAATCTCTCTTGACTCAAGGGCTGCTATAGCAGCCGCGATGGTTAGAACTCCAATTACGATTAGCGCTAGATCTGGCAAGAAGAATGGATCAATCATTGGTCTTCCTCCTTTTCAGATTCTTCATTAGATGGGAGAAGATGGTCTTCTCCTTCGGGAATCTCTGCTAACTGATCAGGACTGAAAACCAGCGGAGCAGTTTCTCGGTTTGCTAAATGAAAATAGCGAGAATGCACTAGTGCATCCTTTGGACAGGCATCGACACAATACCCACAGAAAATACATAAACCATAATCTATTTGTGGGTGTCTCTTCGGCTTCTCTTTCCCTGGGTAATCAATCATAGTAATCGCATAGGTTGGGCAGCTCCGAGCGCATAAGGAACAACTAATACATCGGTCGAAGTAAAAGACGTGGCGACCACGTTCACGTTTTGTCAGTTCTAATTCTTGACTTGGGTATTTAATGGTGACTCGACGTTTGAATATCTGTTTTAGTCCAGCCCAGGACGCTTTGATCGGCACTAGGGAACACCTCCAAGAACAAACATAATTCCAACTACCAAGACCAGGTTTACAACAGCAATGAAGAAGAGGCGGTTCCAACCCAGTTTAAGGAGTTTCGAGATTTTAACACGGGGATAGATTCCTCGTGGGAGTAGAAAGAGGACAATCACAAAAGCAGTTTTGAGAAGGGTCCATATGAAGGGCGGAATAAAGGGAAGTATCGTAGTGATGAATGGTGGCATTAGCCACCCACCTAAGAAAAGGGTAGTGAAAAGTAGGGCTCCAAGGTAGAGTTTCAGATACTGTGACATCATCATTAAGCCAAAGTTCATACCCGAGTATTCGCTCATGTATCCTGTCACAATTTCTGGTTCTGCTTCTGGTAAATCGAAGGGAATGCGTTCAAGCTCAACAAGCA
>JABXGX010000309.1 GCA_016550405.1 archaeon
ATGACACCCCAAGCATCTCCTACTCCCAGATTCTTGCCCGTGTAAATATTTCCAGTGGCAAACTCAATTTTCACTTACAAAAACTTGAACCCTTCCTCGCCCAAGTCGATGGGCAATACCAGATTTCAAATGAGGGACTGAAACTCTACCGCACCTGGAAAATGCTAGAAAGACGAGTAAGTGGAACAGAAGTCACAACAACCAGCATCCCAGGAAAATTTGTTGGACGAAGGACTTTAGCATTTATTATCGATGTAATCCTCATTCTTTCACTACTGTTTATTGCCGCGGATTTTGCCTCCGCATTCACGATGGTTCCCGCCTGGTGGTTGGGTGGAATTCCTGTTCCACTATTTGTGACGCGAATCGTTGATATGTTCCTAGCCTATCCAGATTTGACCGTAGTCCTAATTCGAGCATTCATCCTAGCCATCCTGTGGATGTACTTCACACTCCTAGAAGGATACCGAGGACAATCCCTAGGCAAAATGATTCTTGGGATTCGAATTGTTGACGTCAGTGGAGCACGCATTGCCCAACAACCGGCAGCAGTCCGTGCCCTTACAAAGGTTCTCATTCTACCCATCGATATCCTTGTCGGGCTAATCAAATCCCGAAGAACTGGATTCCTTCGGTTCTTTGGTCAATACACTCGGAGCTGGGTAGTTCGGAACTAGCATGAAGCAGTCTGAGGTCGTTTCTCTAAGAAAACCTTAGTTAACCGCAGTTTTCTAGATGGAAAACTAAACTTATCAGCTTCTTTAAATTCGTCTTTTGAGAGGGGAAGCTAACGAGTAAACACTTGCCGATAACGGTAAAGGTGTGCTTTACATTGATGAATAAAATGAAAATCCTTCCAATAATGGCTCTAGCGCTTGCGTTTGCGGTTGTTTTTGCCCCAATGACGGCCATGGCTCTCCCGCCCGAAACCTACGTACCTGGAAGCGAAGCCTTGATCTTCGACCACACGTTCGCAGAAGTGGGTGGCTGGACCAAAGAGGTCAACATAACCGACAGTGATACAGGGAATCATGTGGAGTTGATTATGCATCATGTCAACTATGATGGTACTGGCGCCTTTGAAGCAGCACTACTCGCCGTAGGCGATGTCTATCTTGCTGAAAATGATACGCACTCTACATTTCCGTACCAGCTCTTTGGGATGCACTTTACAACTCCCACAGGGCATGAAATCTTCACTGGTGCTGTGTTTGCCTTCATGTTTGCCTTCAACGACACTGGTGCAGGTGATCATCACAGTAACAATGTTCGTGATGCTGATGAAGACTTTTGGTTCGTCATCCCTTATGGCTGGGATGGTGGCAACCGAACAGCAACACCCGAAGTTTCTGCGATTACCATGGACGACAGTACGCCTGGTGAATACCGGTTTGGTGTCACCTATGAGAACCTCTATGCGCGAATCGTTGATCGAGGAAACTTACTAGGATTCGTCATTACTCTTGGACTTCCACTCTTTGAAGTGCAAATCAGTGAATTAACCTTCGAATATGTGGTCACCGTTGATGAAGACACCGGTGAAATCACAGCTGAAACCTACTATACCATTGGACAAGTTCAAGCCTTATACGCACTCGGGCAGTCCATAGACATAGCCGATGTACACGATGCGTTTGAAAACGTCACCGTTGGTGCCGCCCACTTCATTAGTGCATGGGGTTCGAATTACTATACTGACACTGGCTCAACAACCCCAGCTCCCGCAGCAGACTGGCAATATGCCAATATCACCACAGACGCAGCAGGTCATCAACGTGCATTCGCCGTTGGTGTCCGTGGAACCTATGATCTTCTCAACGAATCTGATGGCAACGCAGTGATTAGCTCAGATAACCCAGCTTACAGTTGGATAATGACACCAATCCTTTCTGACTTACTTCTAGTGGCTTGGCAATTTCCATTTTCCGCTGACCTTCTCTCACTTTGGGCATATGCTGTCGCAAGTCCAACACTACAAGCATTATATGACGGCCCACGTGACCTCTACAACCATGCAAATTCGGCTTTCAATAAAATTGCATTCTGGTATGCGATTAGCTTCCCCCAGTTTGGTGGTTATCGTGTTGTTCACGATCCTGTCTACACTGCTTATTCCAATATTGGTCAAGCAGCCCCACCTGGAATCCCTGGATTCCCATGGGAAGCCATTCTCATTGGTGCCGTCACTTGTTTGGTAGCCGTCTTTGTAGTCCGGCGTCGCAAGAAGGCATAGATCCCTGGTTGGAGACCACTCCTTCCTGAATCCGCCCGTCTCATATAGCCGGGCGGATCTTCTCTCCTTTTTTGATTTCATCTGAATGAGTGGGAATGATGTTGTTCGAGTACATTGGGAAGATGGAATTGGTTAAAAGCCTGAAAAGTTAACAGTGTTAACATGCCTGTCCGTGAAATCATCGAAATTGACGAAGAGAAGTGCACTGGTTGTGGCGAATGTATTCCAAATTGTGCTGAAGGAGCCTTACAAATCCTTAATGGGAAAGCTAAGCTCATCCGAGATGATTTATGTGATGGCCTCGGGGCCTGTTTGGGCCATTGTCCCGAAGGCGCACTCAAAATTATCCACCGGGAAGCACCAGAGTTTGATGAAGAAGCAGTAGAGGAGCATCGAGGAAAAACCGAGGTATCTGAAGAGATATCCTGTGATGTGAAAGTTGACGGTTCTACTGTGGAAACCCTGTCTAAGATTAGTGGCGAAGTGGTACCTATTGGACAACGGCAGTGGCCGATTGCTTTACGGTTGGTTTCGGTGAGTGCTCCTTTTTTCGAAAATGCAGATCTGTTGGTGGTTGCAGATTGCGTACCCTTTTCATACCCGCAATTTCAGCAGGAGTTTCTACAGGATAAAGTGCTAGTATATGGGTGTCCGAAATTTGATAATGCCCAATTTTATGTGGATAAACTCACCGAAATTTTCCGCACAAACTCGATTAGGAGCATTACCATGCTAAAGATGGAAGTTCCTTGTTGTTCAGGGTTACAACGTATTGTCGAAATAGCAGTAAAGCAATCAGGAAAAAGTATCCCAGTTGAAAACATCACGATTGCATTACAAGGTAACAAAAAACCAGCATTAAGCCGTTAGCTTGCAGGTTGGGTGCGTCCAATATCATCAACTGCGTGCTGGATTTCCCCATACGGAGGTTCAACTGCTGGATTATCAGTAACCCACATCCAGCGAATGAATCCTTCAGGGCTGATCACGAACACCGCTCGTTTTGCTGCAATGTAATCCTTCAGGTTCCCTAATCCCTCTTGTACGACATCATAGGCCTTGATGGCGATACGGTTATAATCACTAAGAAGCGGAAACATTAGACGATTCTGTTCTGCAAAGGCTTTGTTTGTAAAGGGATCATTCACACTGATCGCGAGCACCTGTGCATTGACCGATTCGAAGTTTGCTAGGCTATCACGAAAATGGCATAACTCTTTGGTGCACACAGCAGTAAATGCGCCCGGAAAGAAGGCAAGCACAACGGTTTGGCCTTTGAATTCTTTTAGGGTGCGAGATTTGAGTTCAGTGTCGTAGAGTTTGATTGGAGGAGCTGATTGACCAATTTGTAATCGTGTTGACAAGATCCATTCCTCGTGGTTACTGTTATTGAGTGTGTTTTGTCATAAGCCTTTGCCTAAGGTGATTATTTAGCCTCATATTCATTTTCACCTTCGCGGCCTCGGTTCAGGAAGTTGCATAACCCGGGTTGAAAACCCTTCCTAAAGCCTTATAGTACTCCAACCCTGCTTTAAGTGGGAACTTGGAGGTCAATGGTATGCCACCACCAAAACTTGGACTCGTGAACCCCAATGAACTAGCCCTCTTCTTAGATTATTACGAACTCACCAGTACCAAAACTGATTTTGATTACCAAAACGATGCCGTAATAACCCAAGAATATTTTGTGCGAGCCCTGCCTTTTGGAAGTTATTTGATTGCCACGGGATTAGAGCAAGTCATCGCGTACATCTTGAAACTGCGATTCGAAGAGAAAGACCTAGGATGGCTAGAAGCAACTTCAGGGCCAGACTTTCGCAATGGCTTTTTAGATTTTCTGATGAATTTCCGATTCAGTGGAGACATCTATGCAGTTCCAGAAGGAACCATCGTGTTTCCCAATGAACCAATAATCAATGTAACTGGACCCACTATTGAAGTCCAACTCATCGAGACCTATTTATTAAACATCATGAATTTCCAATCCCTGGTGGCCACCAAGACTGCACGGATGGTAGATATCGCCGGAGAACGCACTGTAGTGGACTTTGGTGCACGCCGCGCTCATGGTCGGGATGCAGCAATATTAGCAGCACGGGCCGCTTATCTTGCGGGCGCAACAGGCACCTCCCTTGTGCTAGCTGGAAAGATGTGGGATATCCCTTACATTGGAACTATGCCTCATGCCTTCATCCAGAACCGTCCAAACGAGCTCCAAGCTTTTCGTGAATATTCCACCTCCTTTCCGCATAATACAATTCTTTTGGTTGACACCTATGATACTCTCGAGGGAATCCGTAATGCCATTACTGTGGGGAAAGAACTACATGAACAAGGATATCGTCTCGCCGGCATTCGCTTAGATAGTGGTGATCTCAACAATCTCAGTATTCAGGCCCGGCAACTCTTGGACGAATCGGGATTTACGACAACCAAGATTTTTGTTAGTAGTGATCTCGATGAATACCGAATCGAAGAGCTGATTCGGGCCAATGCCCCGATTGATGGATTTGGGGTTGGAACAAGACTCGTCACAGGAGCCAACTTCAACCCGATTACTCGTGAAGGAGGTGTCTCCGCCTTACAAGGAGTGTATAAACTCGTTGAACGGATTGGAAAAGATGGTCAACCTATTCCAAAGACCAAACTAAGTCCTAACAAAGTGCTTCTACCTTATAGGAAGCAAATTCATCGTCATTTCGATGAAAATGGATTATTCCACCGTGATACAATCTCTCGGTGGGAAGAGGAAATTTCGGATGGCAAACCTCTCTTAGTTCCGATTATCCAAAACGGCACTCTCATCTATGACTTTCCACCACTGGAAGAAAGCCGACAATACTGTAAAACCCAACTTGGATTATTACCTAAATCCTATCGGTTACTCACAGAAGCACCGATTTTTCCTGTTAAATTAAGCCCAGAGCTTGAGAAAGTAACGAGCTAGAATATGGCGAATTGATCTCAATCCGTGATGGGTGTCCTTATTTCTTCAGGCTTTTGAGAATTGATGATGCATCAGTGATTTTGGCACCATAATATTCCTTCAAATAGGCTAGTCCGGATTCATGGTCTTCTACAGTAAAGGAATCAACACCATCTTCTGGCACGACGATTTTGTAACCACGGAAGAAGGCATCTGCTGCGGTATGGCGAACACAGAGGTGAGTATGGAGTCCTGTGAGAATTACTGTATCGACTTTTCGACTTCGAAGGATAGAATCCAAGGGAGTTTCATAGAAGCTGCTATACACATGTTTCCCAATGGAAATATCCTTATCAGTGGGAGTCAATTCGGGGATGACTTCTGCCCCTTCGGTGCCTTCAATAGCATGCGCACCCCAACGACCCATTTCAAAATCTGTGTCAAGATGACTATCATTTACAAAGATGACAGGGACTTTGTGTTTATGAAACCCATCTATAAGCTCCCGAATGTGAGGAATAATGCGCTGAGCCCGGTCACATTTGAGGGAGCCAGTGACGAAATCATTTAGCATATCAACGATGATTAGCGCTTTCATTATACTCAACAGTGTAAAGATTCTATCTCGTTAAAAGAGTATTGAACTGGCGAAAAGCAGAGTTTTCCCGACACTCTTAACCATGTTAAGAAGTTCACTACAAATATAAAGAGGAACCTGCAACGCATCCACTATCCTTACATGTATGGAAGTGACGATGTATGGAAATTAGTAAAGAACTTCAAGATGCAATAAATGATCAAGTTAACTTCGAACTTTATTCTGCTTACATCTATCTTTCCATGGCAGCATATTTTGAATCCATTAACTTAAAAGGCATGGCCCATTGGATGAAACAGCAGGCTGTTGAAGAATACAAACACGCTATGCGGTTTTGGACCCACATTTCCGATCGCGGAGGTCGAGTCATTCTTACTGAGATTAAAGGACCTGCCACAGAGTGGGATTCACCACTAGCTGCTTGGGAAAACGCCTATGAACATGAAAAAATCGTTACCGAGCGAATTTTTAAAATCGGGAAATTAGCCGAAAAAATGGGAGACAAGTCAGCAATCCCCATGCTCAATTGGTTCTATGAAGAACAAGTTGAAGAAGAAGAACAAACACAAGAAGTTGTTGTTTTGTTAAAAGAGATTGGAGATGCCAAAAGCGCATTATTCATGCTCGATAGCAGACTAGGTCAGCGAGGCAAGTAAGCAGGTTATTCAGACGTTTTTCACTATCTACAAAGTACCTCGCAGATGGGGGACAGCGTCCATCCATCTGCATCTCATTTTTCTTACCCTTTCAAGACATTTCGAGCCTTATTCGAAAAAGATTTGAGCAAGGTTATAGAAGATTCATTTGGTTTTCACAATTGGAATGGGGAATTTTCTATGGTTCAAGTCCAAAGCATAGGCGAAAAGTATAGGTGTGAATGGTGTGGGAATGAAATCGAAGTTACAGCAGCAGGTGGCGGAGAGCTTCGATGTTGTGGATACCCCATGAAACGATTGGGACGATACTAGCTAATTATAAGTCACGTCATCTCATGCACAAACACCAAATTCCTTCTCAATTGATGGGAGGTATCTAAATGGGAACAAAAGGTCGTGAAATCGTACAGTATGACCTCAAAGAGTTAATCGAATTACTGAACAAAGCCCTTGCAGACGAGTGGTTTGCCTATTATCAATATTGGATTGGAGCAAAAATCGTTGTCGGTCCGATGCGGGCGACTGCCGCTGGTGAACTCGAAGAACATGCCAATGAGGAACTCGAACATGCAGGAATGCTAGTGGAACGTATTATTCAACTAGGTGGAACCCCTATTCTGAACCCCTCAGAGTGGCAGTCAAAAACCAATTGTGGATACGAAGCGCCTACAGATCCGTTTGTAGTTCCGATTCTGAAACAAAACATCAAAGGCGAACAATGTGCCATTGACACCTACACTGCAATCATTGAGAAAATCAAAGGCAAAGATCCGATAACAACTCACATTATCTACAAGATCTTGGCCGATGAGGTTGAACACGAAGAAGATCTAGAAGCCGTTATGGATGACATTGAAGCAGCGAAGAAATTCTTCGATTAGCAATCAATCGCCTTGAACTGGTATTTGCGAACCGAAGGGATTCTTCCAGTTGGTTCGCAGTGCTTTTCTTTTTAGAATCCTAAGACAACTAACCATACTCCAATAATTGAGAGAATGGTGCCAATGAGAATAAGGGGTGTGACTTTTTCTTTCAGGTAGATGATAGTGAATGGTAATGCAAAGAGAGGTGCTGTCGCGGCTATGACAGAGGTCACGGCAGCTCCAGTGAAAAAAACCGCATTCACGTAAAGAATTGAACCAATGCCCATGCCAAAGAAAGCGGCGATAAGGACTAGTTTTGTTGCGCGTCTAGTTGGGAGCGACATGCCTCGTTTTCGAGCGAAAAGGAAAATGGGAAGCAGAAAAAGGGACCCGATTGTTATTCGTATTAGATTGGAATCGATTGGGTCAGCTCCAATCAATCCGATTTGCAGAATGACTGTTGCTGTTGACCAGCACAGGGCTGCACCGATTGCGAGGACAATGCCAAGTTTGTCCCAACTAGTTAGGGATTCTTTCACGTTTATCTGAATAGCATCAGAGTCTTGAATTGCCTGTTCTCGGGTGATAATACCGATTCCAAGTATTGCTAATATAACGCCTACTAAGCGGGTTAGAAGCAGTACCTCGTGTAAGAAGAAGATTGACAAGAAATAGGTAATAATGGGAAAGGTCATAGCGATTGGAAATGCTCGGGACACACCGATGCGCGATTGGCTTGTTAAATATAGGAGGTCACCAATTCCGGCTCCGAAGATGACCGAAAGAGCCAGAAAGGGGATTGAAGCGAGAGGGACATTGAATCCCGTCAAAGGGAGCAAGAGTAAAACAACAAGGGTGATAACAGGTAAGGCTAACCACATCTTAAAGGCATTAATGGCGATCGGTTGGATGGCATTACTTTGAGATTTGTAGACCACATTTGACATACCAAAAAGGGCAGCACCCAGAATTCCCATGAAAACGCCACCAAGAAACAACGCAGGGGGGGTTACCATTCCTTATCGCCAGTAATCATAGATTAGAACCTTCGGAATAAGCTTTTAGTCTAAAAACATTGCAGAGAGGCAAGTTTTTTCAAGAGGATATGAACAAGGTGGGTACACTTTGGAAGTGGAGGTAGACTCCCATGTACCCAATTGACACGTTGCTTGATGAACACAAATTGGTTGATAGAGTTTTTACTATTATAGAGAAAGTTCGTGAGAAGCTTGAAGATGAAGAAGAAATTCCTGCCCCTATTTTTTGGAAGATCGTTGAGTTTATTCGCGGTTACGCCGATGTAGTCCATCATTCAAAGGAGGAAGATATTCTCTTTGATACACTTCGTGAGCACGATACTGAATTACCTGAAGCAGTTGATCGAAATATTGCCGTGCTTATCGAAGAACACATTGAAGCATTGGATCTTGCGAATGAAATGCATAAGGGTATTCGAGCTTATCAAAGGGGTTCATCTGAGGGACGTAAGAATATCCTAAAGGCTGTTAATGAGTATCTCGAGATAATGCAACCTCACTTCAAGATGGAAGAGGATGACGTCTTTCCAGCTTTGGTGGAAGTGCTAAGTAAGGAAGAAAAGGACAAGATGAAAGCTGATTTCGAGCGTTTTGATGAGATTCTTGGCGGTAAAGACGTCCATAAACGGTATAGACAAATCGTAGAAGAATTGGAAGAAAAGTTATAGGCTCACCCTTGGAGATAGCATATACAGGGGATTTCCTATTTCTAGCCCCTTGAGAGTGAAAAAGCAAATCTTTTTCGACTTTACCACACGGTAGGTACAGAATTAGCCCTTCAACGAAGTGGTAGATATGACTCCATCTAATGAAGAAAAACGTTCAATCAATTGGGACAGGGTTTTCGGAGGAATTGCCTCAGTTACCTTCGGTTTACAACTTCTGGCATGTCTGGTTCTTCTTGGGGCAGGCATTGTTTTTGTTTTGATGTTCGGTGGTATTTGGGAAATTCTTGTGGCAAACGAGGATATCTTCATCTTTATCCTCCTTTTGGGTGGTGGCTTTGCGTTTTTGCTATTTGTGTGGCTTCTTGGAGTGTTTCTTAGGTTTCACCGAAGTGTACGACGATTCATTGTAGGTCCCGGTGTCGGACGCATCGATGCAGATGATTCTGCAACTAAGACGGTTCTTACCCTCTTTGCGATTTCTACTCTCTTTGTCCTTGTTGCAGGAATTTATGGATACTACCTGCTATTGAAATACATGCTACAGCCCTGGGGTGCAGCCTGGCTTGCATCAATGGGATTAACCGGAATTCTGTTCTATGAAATCGGTTTACTGATTGTGTTCATTGCCCTTGGAATAATCATCATTACGTTGATTATGCAAATCCTAACGTTAGCAATCAATCGGTACACTGGTCGTCTCGTCAGCTCAATCGATGAATTAAGCGAGAAGTCTAATTAGCAAAATAATCCAGTCGTCACAGTCTAATACAGCTTGTATTACACAATGAATCATGAATGAACACTTACGTAGTCAGTGGCAGGTAAATGCTGAAGCGTACTCTCAATTAATCCGTGGCAAAGGCACCCCGCATCACCGAAGTATTCTCAACCCGTGTGTGGAGAAATTAATGGGGACTGTTAAAGGTCGCCGAATTCTCGATGCTGGGTGTGGAGAAGGATACCTTGCCCGCTTTTATGCCCAAAAGGGTGCTAAGGTGGTGGGAGTAGATTTTTCTCAGGCTCTGATTGCCAAAAGTAAGACACTTTCCGCTGATCTTCCCATTCATTATGTCTTATCTGATCTTTGTGATTTGAGAGTTTTCAAAGCTGAAGAATTTGACATTGTGCTGTGCAACCTTGTTCTTCTCAACCTCGAATGTTTAGATAAAAGCTTAAGTGAATTTCACCGTGTTCTTCGGCCTAATGGCTTTCTCGTCTTTTCTGTCGTTCATCCTGCTTTCAACATGTATGGTCCTGGTTACTGGAAACTAGGCAAAAAGAACCGTGAAACAGGTCGTAGAGAGGGACTGTTTTTCATAACTGAGGATTATTTCGGCGAAAAGGAATACCGATCGCGGTGGAAGACCAGAACTGGCGAGGAATTCCCAAAAGCATTTAGTTTCTTCCATCGAACGATTGGAACCTATGTTAACGCCCTGCTTCGAATCGGCTTCCATCTAACTGCATTTGAAGAACCCCGCCCAATTACGGATGACCCATTTTTTACCCGTGAACAGCGCATCCCCTTTTTTCTAGTAATTCGAGCTCATAAAAGATAAACGGGAATTACTTCAAGGATAATTAGACTCCGTTTTGTCGAGGCAGTAATAAAGAAACTTCTTCAAAGGCTTCTGGGCGTTTGAGGAGACGTGAAATGAACCGAGTGAATAACTTTGGATCTTCTGCACATGCTGCAGTGAATCCCACTGGAGATAAACCTACTAGGGTAAATCGCTTGGCAGGAGTCAGAATAAATTCCATCTTTTCTGTAGCCAGTTCTGGTGCTTTATCTGGTTGAAGAGCGACCTCTTCAATGAGAAAGAGAGCGCCAGCAGAGAGCCCGCGAGGATGACTCTTTGTCAAGATGGCGAATAGCGGAACGCCGGGAGGAAGAATATGCTCCTGCGGCGTCCTCACCTCTTCAATTACCGTTTTAATGACCCACTGTTCATGGGAATGAATCAGTTCCAGTAATTGGCCCACAAAAGCATCACCGACGATTAAATTGCGCGGACCCAAAAGGGGTTCGATATTCTGGAAATCAAGGGCGACCCGAACATCCTGACCTTCTGCTTCTCCGCGGATTATCACAATCCAGACATCGGTTGCGTCCACAATAAATCACCAGCTTGCCTGCTGATTCTCGTGGGAAGAAAAAACTCTTTGGACAGGACCTCTGAAGAGCTAAGTAGCACCAGGTTCACTGTGTCGGTTAACGTGAGATGCAAATGATTGAAACAAATGAAGCTATTGTGCAGCTGTATGAACACACAGAAGGGCAAGGCCCTCCTCTTGTTTTCATTCACGGTTGGGCTGCCTCCCATCGGTTCTGGAAGTACCAGATTCCCCTATTTGCTCAGAGTAACCTAGTAATCGCCTATGATTTACGGGGACACGGAGATTCCGAGAAACCAGCACATGGATATTCTATCAGGGACCACATACAAGATCTTGAATCTATTCTAGCGACTCAGCAAATATCGAATCCTGTTTTGATTGGACATTCCTTGGGTGGAATGATTGCCCTTCAAGCTACTTTGGATGAACTGGTGAACCCCCGAGGACTAGTCTTAGTTGGAACGAGCCCTCATCCAGTTGCCACTTTTAAACGCAACCTCGAGTTTAGTCTACTACAGTTTTTAATTCGTATATCCCGAAAAAGAGCAGCAAAGTTCACCGAAAAAGCCCTCTTTGCCCCTGATGTAAATCAGGAACTTGTCGAATGGGTGAATGCGGAATCGATGCGAACACCAACCTATGTTATCCTTGAAATCCTTCAACATGTTAAGGACTTCAATGTAGTTTCGCGGCTTTCAGAAATCCAAGTCCCTGCCCTCATTATTACAGGTGAATATGAATCAGCGGTTGATCAACAGCTCCTCGATCGAATGGTGGAATTGATTCCTCAAGTAAGGTATGAGGTTATTTCAGGAGCAGGGCACAACTGTATGCTCGAAAACCACACCATATTCAATTCTATTGTAGAGTCGTTTTTACAGGAGCTGTATGAATAGCCTTGCAGTCGGTGGTTATTTTGTGAAACCGTGCGGAGTTCTTCGAAGGAACCATATCGCCCCAATAAGGGTCAAGGCTACCACGAAAATCCCGCCACCAAGCCAGATGAGGAAGGAATAGTCGATAAAGACCGGTAATTCACGAGAGCCGGGAATGCCATAATGATAATCAGGGAAATAGCTAAGGTAAATTAGTCCAGGCTCCGGACGTTTATCGAACATAAAGGGTCCTGTACCAATGGGACGGGGATTATCGAAATACGCGGGTTGAAGAATACCTTCCCAGAGGTGTTGAGGTAGGATAACGAACTCAGAGATGTCAAAAAGGGCAAAATAACCATTGAGTGGTGTTGTAATGGCGATTGTGACATTGTTGAGGACTTCAATGCTTGAAATAGGTATGTACGGTTTGGGTCGAAGTAGAGGCCAAGGTCCAGGCAAGTCATTTGTATAATTATAGGTAAATGCTACATCGTCAGCTGTGAAAGGCTCTCCATCATGCAAGGAAGCATTATTTTGAAGATTGAATACCATTCGCAACTCATCCCCGACAGGTTCTATCGTCCAACTTTGTGCTAAATCCGGAACCGGTTCCCCTGTTATTGGATTCATCCGAACCAAACGGCTATAGATAGAATCCAAGATAAGCCAAGTATCTGGGAGGGTAGCAAGTATGGGATTCAGTGTTGCTGGCATATCATTAAGGCCAATATCCATAGACCCCCCAACATCGGTTATTGGATGCTTTTCAGGTTGGCCTGTTATCAATCGAGATTGCAATAGACTCCATTGGTTCGCAGCTCCAACTCCAGGTTCATTAAACCATCGTTCGTAATGATCAGTTCGTTGTGCGGTATATTCATACCGTGTGCATAGAGGAATAAGGGGCTGATTTTGAGCGATTGCGACTTGGAGCTGCGATAAGACCGTCTGAAAATCGTCATAGTCAGTGGTTGTATTCATTGTTTCGATGAGAGTATCGACGGTTGCATTGTGGAAGTTCATTATATTAGATGAGTAAAGAAGGGTTTCATCAGTTGGTGAATCAATTACAGGAATCGTATATGAGTAGAATAGATTTTGTAAAAATTCTGGAGCTCGATTATAAATTTGCAATGGGATTAGGGCCATCTGGTATGCACGGTAGCCAATGTGGGTGTAAGCCCAGAGGGTTGCCTCAGAGACAGGATAAAGATTAATTTGAAAACCGAGGGCTTCTATAGTGGCTTGAATTGTCTGAGCCATTAAGGTAGTATTGGTAGCAATTTTTGAATGCTGAGTATATTTTGTAGCTAGTTCAGTAGGTGTATAGTATAAGCTCAATACAACTTCGGTTGCATTCGGTGCATCACGATAACCATCAAGGTTGAAATCAATAAAGCCTGCGGATTCGAGAACGTCTATAGCATACTGGATGTCACCATTCCGGTAATCCACTCCGAGATCTGGCTCATGCCAAGCGGGATAGGACGCCGGAATGATATGGTCAAGAGCAACGCCACTTTCTCCAAAAGCCGATTGGGCAATAGCATATTTATTTAGAGCAATTGCGACTGCCCGACGAAGACTTACATAATTGAAAGGGAACCCATTGAAGCCAGGAGGTCCTTCGATTTCTTGAACAAAGAAAGGATCAAAGTGTGTACTACAGGCAATTCCCCAGAATTGATTAACTTCCCATTCATTAAATTCGATATAATTGCGTTCATCAAGAGTAAGCGGAGCATTCCCAACATCAATTAAACCATCGACAAGAGCAGCCCACTGGGAGTCGGACCCATGATAAACCCCAAAAATTGCTTTGTTTATGTACGGTCCATTTTTTTCGAAAGTTTCCATAAACGGCTGTAAAGGCGCCGCAGAACTTGCTGAAGTTGAAAAACTACTCACAAGAAAGAGACTGATAAGAACCGTGCATAACATCAGGGACACAATTGTGCGCAGGGTGCGGTTATTCGAGTTGAAGATGGAAGTGGCTTTCATGATCATACTCTGAGACACCTGGGAAAAGCGAATGACCTGTCGCCGCCATTGGTGACTTTGGATATAAGATTGCCGAAAATGGCAAATTCCTTTCAATGCTTATGTTGTGATGAAAGGCCATCCTCGAGCAAAAACGGTAACTGTTCCATCTAGATCACCAATACAGGTGATGGTTATTGTATACGACCCCGACGCAACAAGCCATGGTGTCTCGATTCTCGTTGTGGATGTGGCAATTCCAATTTGACCATGGACATAGTTATTCGAAGCATCACGTATTTCAAAACCCCAGATTGCTGTGACCGAAGTTAGATCAATCACGAGCTGCATTTGTGCATTGGGCCAGGTGATAACAACAGGAATATCGGTTTGTGATAGAATTCCAGTAAGTGAGATGGATTGAGTGAGTACGGGAAAAGGGTATGCAAGCCCAAAATAGATTCCAGCACCAATCACCACAATAAGGACTACAGCGATTGCTACATTACGTTTTCTAACCAATTGAATCAAACCACCTTTCGGGACATTCTTCTTATGTCTAGGATGTATATAGCCTTAATCCGAGAGGGATTAGGACAAATTCGTGCGCTTTCCAAAATGCTAAACACAAATAATGATAAGAACACTTTATTCATGGATAAGGTTCTTGCACGGAGCGCCTGATACTATGGCAGTTCACGTTGATCTCGTGATTCTGAATGCCAATATTCGAACCATGGATACCACAGCACCACTAGCGGAAGCAATGGTGATTAGTAATGAACGGATTTTCGCCATCGGACACAGAGATGAAATTGATGTGTTTCTTGATAAGGCAACGCAAACCTTAGACATGGAACATCGCACTATATTACCTGGTTTCATTGACACCCATGCACACTTGGCGGGATTAGGACAAAAGATACTTCATCTTGATTTAGGGAGTACTACCTCACTTGAGGAAGCCCTTCAATTGGTGAAAGAGCGGGCAGATGTAGTTCCAAAAGGCAAACTAATTTTGGGGTATAACTGGGATGAAAGTACCTGGAAAACCCCACGATATATCACAAAAGCAGACCTTGATCCTTTAACACCAGATAATCCTGTAATTTTAATTCGCGTTTGTGGACATCTCATTAGCGTCAATTCGTTCACTTTGCAAAAATTAGATTTAAATTTCGACGAGCCAGGGGTAGACCGAGATTCATCCGGAAAGGTAACAGGAGTTCTGCGTGATATCACCATTGATACCGGTAAGTTCCAGACCGGAGAAGAAGACCTTGCGCAAGTAATCCTCGAAGGTTGCCGATATGCCAATAGTGTGGGTATTACATCGCTTCATGAAAACCTCTACAAGCAGCAACTTCCATTCATTGGAACCTACCTTAAACTTCGACAAGAAAACAAACTGACGGTTCGCATTTATGCGAATTTAGAACGCTTATTTTTTGACCTATTAGCAGGACTTGGAATTCCTTCTGGATTGGGCGATGCCTACTTCAGGTTGGGTGGAGTAAAGGTGTTCATCGATGGTTCAATTGGAGCTCAAACCGCTGCAATATCACAGCCCTACCATGACAAACCCGATTCGGATGGTCTGATGCTCATGGATGAAGAAGATTATCGATACTTGGTTACGGCAGCAAATGAGCTAGGATTACAGGTGAGTACTCACGCGATTGGTGATCGGGCCATTGAAATGGTGATTCGAGTGCATGAAAACACCAGTAGCCCCGAGGCTGTCAGAAAACTGCGTCATAACATTATTCATGCGGAAATCCTTACAAAACCACTAATTGAACGAGTAAAGCAATTGGATATACTGCTTCTCCAACAACCGAATTTTGTAAACCGTTGGGGACTCCCCGGTGGCATGTATGATGTACGACTAGGTCCCGAACGGGCTAAACAGCTAAACAATTTTCGCCGAATTCTGGATGCGGGAATCAAAGTTGCTTTCGGTTCTGATTGTATGCCCATGGACCCTATATATGGCATCTATTCGGCTGCAACCCATCCATATCCTTCAATCCGAATTTCGACAGAAGAAGCCATAAGGTTGTATACTATTGATGCAGCATTTGCAAGTTTTGAGGAGAACGAGAAAGGAACATTATCCAGAGGAAAACTCGCAGATTTTGTCATCCTCTCTGAGGATCCCTTTGAAATCGATCCAGATCAGTTGAAAGATGTCAAAGTGTTAGCAACTTATGTGGGAGGAAAATGCGTTTATTCACGCCTCTAAGGGACGGTTGCGCATTAGGAACGCAGAAGTTTCCTGTAATGTCGGGAATAGTGACTGATCTGAATGGCGTGATACACGAAGGGCAGCAACAGCATTGGCAAAGACTGCTGCACGACCCATTGTGGCCCCAGATATCATACTTACTGCAAACCCAGCATCAAAGGCATCTCCCGCGGCTGTGGTGTCAACCACGGGTACTTCAAACCCAGGGACTAGGTGTTGGTCTGTTTTTGTCGCCAATAAGCACCCTTTAGCCCCTAATTTCACAACCAATGATCGAGCCCCAGAGCCTAATAATTTCACAGCCCCTTTTCGAGGAGTACTTTCCCCTGTAAGGGCATTTACCTCTGCAGCATTGGGGAAGAAGACATCAACATAATGGAGAAGATCTAAGACTTCTTCGACGGTGCGAGTGGACCAATTATCGGGATCCCAGCCAGTATCCAAGGATGTGGTTGCTCCACGAGCCTGGGCGAGTTTTAGTAATTTCTTAGCAAGTTTTCCTCGAAGCGATTTAAGTAAGTGATAACCGGCTAGATGGACCCAGCGAGGTGGTGTGTCAGTTTGCAAACAGCGCTCCAGAGCCTTGGTTTCTAATTCTGCAATAGTTCCTTGATAAGTGATGAATCCCCGCTCCCCAT
>JABXGX010000055.1 GCA_016550405.1 archaeon
CATCGGATTGTGGGCGAGGTGCGGGGACAGGGAATGATGCAAGGCATCGAACTTGTTCGAAATCAACAGACGAAGGAACCCGCCACGCAAGAAATGCTCAAAGTCATGGAAATCTGTAAAGAGGAAGGCGTCCTCATTGGAAAAGGGGGAATTGATGCCAACACCATTCGAATCCAACCACCACTTGAACTCACAAAGGATCAAATTGACAAAGGCTACCAAGCACTGGACAAGGCCTTTGCAATGGTTGAAAAAGATCTTTAAGCACTGCTTAGGGGTTCACGAGGGACCGATAAAGGTCCGGGCGGCGATCACGGTAGAATTGCCACGTCTTCCGAACCTCTTTGATCATTTCCAAGTCAATATCAACAATGAGCAGTTCGTCTTTCTCGGATGAGGCTTGTTTGACGATTTCACCACGTGGATTGGCAACATAGGAGCTTCCATAAAATGTGCCCGTCTTCCACGGACTTTCTCCCACGCGATTGATTGCACAGATGAAATAGCCATTGGCAACGGCGTGGGCGGGTTGTTCTAATGTCCACAAATGATCAGAAAGTCCTTTGACAGTAGCTGACGGATTGAAGACGATTTCAGCGCCCTTCAATCCCAGTGCACGGGCGCCTTCCGGAAAGTGTCGATCATAACAGATGTAAACACCGATCTTTGCATACGGGGTGTCAAACACGGGATATTCTAAATTTCCAGGACGGAAATAGAATTTTTCCCAAAAGCCGGGTCCAAGATGGGGAATGTGAGTTTTCCGATATTTCCCTAATAGCTGCCCCTCTTGGTCGAGGACAATCGCCGTATTGTAATAAACGCCATCCATCTCTGCTTCGTATATGGGGGCAATGAGAATCAATTTGTGCTTCTTGGCTAGGCGACTCATTCGCTCGGTTAACGGGCCAGGTATAGGTTCAGCAAAATTGTACCATCGTGGATCTTGTTCGGCACAGAAGTAAGGTCCAAAGAATAACTCTTGGAAACAGAGAATGTGCACCCTTTCTTTAGCCGCATCAGCAGCGTAGGCTTCGTGTTTGCGAATCATTTGTTCAACATTCTTTTGAACGGTCTCCTCATCAGCGACTTCTCCTTCCCATCGCGCTTGTACCAATCCTATTCGAACATTCCGCATCATGATCACATCAAAGAAACGGCTTAGTAAGGCTTACTTTTTTCCTTGCTTTAGGTATTTCCCAAATCCATTAAAGGGAACAACGGGGATGAAAACTAAGGAGGCATAATAGATCATGGCTTTAGACCTCTTAGTCAAGAATGGAACGATAATAACAGCCACTGATAGATTCCACGGGGATCTCGGAATTAAAGATGAGAAAATTGTGGCTATTTCTAAAGGAATCGAATCAGATTCTGCTGCTGAAGTCGTCGATGCGAAGGGGCAGTTTGTGTTTCCGGGTGCCATTGATGTTCATGTCCATTTCCAATTGCCTTTTAGTGGCACTGTCTCCGCGGATGATTTTGAAAATGGTACTAAAGCGGCGGCGATGGGCGGTGTAACCACGGTCTTAGATTTTGCCATTCAACAAAAAGGCCATTCAATTATGGACGCCGTTACTGCCCGTCAACTGGAGGCTAATAACAAAGTCTGTATTGATTACGGCCTGCATGCTGCCATTACCGATTGGAATGACGAAACACAGGCGGAAATCAAACAGGTTATCGATTACGGGATTCCCACATTCAAAATGTTCATGATTTACAAAGATGAGGGGTGGATGGCCGATGATGGCATGCTCTTTCAAGCATTGGAAGAGACGAAGAAATGGGGTGGCATGATCAGCGTTCATGCCGAAAGCGTCTTTGTGCTTGATATGCTCATCAATCGATACGCCACGGAAAAAGACCGCTGGGGCGCTTATGCCCACACGCTAGCCCGACCCTATTACACAGAATCCGAAGCTGTCCAACGCGCAATCAAATGGGCCGAAGTTACAGGAGGACGATTATATATCGTTCATATGTCCGCTGGCGAAAGTGCACATTATGTTCATGATGCCAAAGAAAAAGGGGTGAATGTGTATGCCGAAACTTGCCCACAATACCTTCTGCTGGATGATAGTGTGTTCAAAGGGGAGAACGGCCATCTGTATGCCACCTGTCCCCAAATAAAGAAGAAGGAGGACAATCATAACCTCTGGAAAAGCCTCATCACCGGCGCTATCCAAGTCATCGCAACTGATACCTGTACTTTTGACACAAAACAAAAAGCCATGTGGAAAGGCGATTTTCGCAAGATCCCCTTTGGGTTACCTGGGGTTGAAACGATGTTTCCCCTCATGTATACTGAAGGCGTGGGTAAACACCGCTTCTCGGTCCACCATCTAGTAAGCTTAACGAGCACGAACCCTGCCAAACTGTTTGGTATGTTTCCACAAAAAGGAACTATCGCCCTTGGAAGTGATGCCGACCTTATGATTTTTGATCCCAAAAAGAAGGTTACCCTACACGCCAATATGCTGCAAACCAATTGTGATTGGAGCCCCTTCGAAGGTTGGCGTTTAACAGGCTATCCTACAACCACAATTTCTCGCGGAAACGTCATCATGAAGGATGGCAAATTCATTGGTCACCCAGGCAGTGGACATTTCATTAAACGGCAAGCCGTAAAGAAGCTAGAACTCTAAAACACATGCCTAGGTCACATTCACTCCAATTTTTCGTTGATTCGCAGGTGTTGATAGAACTACTAATAGACTGCCCATTTTATCCATATCAAGTCGAACCTGCACTATTTTCATTCTCCTCATCTTAATTTGGGGAGAAAGAAAAAAGGTGGGGAGGAAATCCTCAGATGCTGAGGATTTCTCGGGTAAGGGGTTACCATTCTGATGGGGGTTCTTCCATGTATCGATCTTTGCCAGATGCTTCCCACTCGGCTTGGGCTTCCTCAATCGTATCTCGGTAGGCTTTTGGTAATCGGCTGGGTAGGGTAAAGCCGCTTTCTTCGTCGAGGGCATACGAAAACATGAAGGTTCGGTATGCTGTATTCAAAGGTCGGAAAATGAAATAGCTAGGAACGGAGGCAAAAATGGTGAAGAAGATGGCAAAGATGATGCCTGCAATCAGGGCGAAGAAGAGATTTCCCAGTAGGAGAATGGCAAAGACATAACCGAAGAGAAACCCTACTACTAGAAAACCGAGGGAAAGTAAGCCTCCAAAGAAGCTGAACACCGTTGACACGCCGGTCTCTGCGATGTAGACGTCCACTAGGTATTGCCAAGTGACATGCACCGAGCGTTTGATGGAATCCACGAGTCGCCGTTTTTCAATAATGATGGCAGGCAGGGTGAAATAGTTGATGAATCGAAATATGGCTCCGATAATCCGGGCAAAAATACTGCCGATTAACGCCCAGATTCCACCTTGGCGCGCGCCACCTTGTCGAATGGCACTCTGACCCACTGATACCGCAGTGCGGAGAGCGGCAAACTGAATAATCGTTCCCAAGACTTGTCGCACTTCTCCGGCGCCCCCTCGTAAGACGGGATCTTTTTCGCGATACCAGGTGTGGGCAATGGAGATGTTAATGCCATCAAAGATGTAAAAGACCGAAAAGTACACGAACATAAACGGAATTTGCACCAATATGCTCAGAATGAAAAATATCCATGACTCCGGGGGAATCCCCACCAGGGGTAACCACGTATACATGGCCCCGAACGTCGCCATCATGAGAATGCCGGTCAACAGGCTAAACACTGCGGTGACCAGCGGGATGATGAACATCTCTTTTTCTTCCAGCAGTAGTTGGGCTGTGAATTCCACCAATTTACCTGCCCGCTCGATTTTACTGCGACGCCGGAACCACACCCAAAACTGAATGACTCCGATGAAAGGAAAAATCAGACCAAAAACCCCAAGGGGTCCTAAAAAGAGGAACATAAAGAAGCCAACTGCGATCATCAAGACGGCTTGCAGAATCCAGAGCACTCGTAATGTTCCTGCTGCCGCACGCTTCATCAATATCAAAATGATGTAAGCCAACCCTAATCCTAACACAACCAGGATGACAATGAAAGCCAATTCTGCCCACCAAAACCCAGCCAGCCAAGGCAACGCCAGATTAATAAAATCAATAATAATCGGCAAAAATGGCGAAACAAGGAAGAACAAATTATAGAATCCAAATCCATACAACAAAATAATCCCAATCGCCAACAAAACAATTGGACCAGCAGGCCCACGCTTTGCAGCTCCTTCTTGAGGCGTCATAGTCATCCATTATGCTAGTTCAAAGCAAAAAGGTTTGCATTTCATAAGCAGAAATTTAACGAAAAACGTCATTTGAGATAGTTACGCAATAAGAACTAAGAAATGAGTCTTTTTTAGAAATTAGACATATACTACAAAGTTCTTTCTCAACTCAGGTGATTAAACTGTGTTATTTCTCGCGCTTGCTATTCTACTGATTTTAACTGCGATTTTGACCATTTACTTTTGGGTGGATTTCTTTTTCAAAGGTAAGGTTCAGGTAACAAAGGAGGCGTGGTATGTAAAATTTGAATCTGCCTTTCCAATTGCAGATTTCTGGATGTCAGCATGTGCACTTCTTGGGGCTGCTGGTCTCTTGCTTGGTCAGTCCTTTGGTCCCTTCTTTGCCCTCCTGGCAGCTAGTTCATTGATTTTTTTGGCCTTGATGGATATCACGTTCAATGTCCAAAATGGGATGTATCGGCTCATCAGAGAATCCCGGGAAATGGTGTTCGAAGTCGTAATCAATGTCTGGTGTCTTGCCCTCGGCATAACGCTGATTCTTGGACTATCTACAGTGTTCCTGTAATGTAATAGGGGACTTGATAAGGAAGCATCGGCTCAGTAAATACAACTCATCCCTGTGAATGGTGCTATCAGTGCCCTCCGATACTCGACTTCGCGACGAGCGCATCCAGGAAGCACAACGTATCATTGACAGCGCACAAAAACAAAACGTGCTCCTTCGATTAATTGGTGGACTGGCAATTCGTCGACACTGTGAAATCATCGGATTTTGTGAACGGGATTATGCCGACATTGATTTAGTAGGGCTGCGAAAACAATCACCGCAAATCATCAAAGTGATGGAAGCCCTTGGATACCAGGAAGACGCTCAGGTAGCAATAGCTACTGATGGCCAACGCATGCTCTTTCTCAACCCCCATTCCACGGATCACATCGACATCTTCTTAGATACCTTCGAAATGGAGCATTCCATCGATTTGAAGCACCGCCTCACAATTGAACCGTACACCATCTCTATTAGCGACTTGCTTCTTACTAAACTTCAAATCCATCGACTAAACGAAAAAGACGTTCGAGACATATTAACCCTCATCAAAGATATACCACAAGGAACCACCGATGAACCTGGAATTATCAATATTACATACATAGCCACCCTCTGTGCCAAAGACTGGGGGCTTTATCACGACGTAACCACCAATATCACTAAAGTCCTTCAATTCCTACCCAATTACTCTCTTTCTTCCACAGAAATTGACCACATCCGCCTAAGTCTACACCATATTCAAACTACCATCGAACAAGCTCCTAAAGGTCGTAAATGGCAATTACGAAAACGCCTAGGTACACGCAAAACTTGGCGCCGTGAAGTGGAAGATCAATCTGAACCTCCCACAATGGATGACACCTCCCTCTCTCGCTCCTAAGCAAAATACGACTACAATGCTTTCCAGAAAGATTAGGATTATGTTCAAGGATACTAGTAAAAACAATACAACTTGTTGGCCATGAATTTTTCTTACATATTCTATTACTTCAAAACAATTGCTGTTATCATCGTTGGGGCTAGCGATCGTTAGTGTGGTTACGGCAGCAGGTGAGATCACATTATTCTTCAGGATTTAGGGAAACGAACCTAACGGCAATGGCGACTGGGGGAATCACTTCCGTTGGTTACAATTGATCAATGAAACCAACTGGAGTTCTCATTTAGCCAAAGCTTCCATTTATCTGGAATAGATTTGATGGATGCTTTAAAATGAAGTAGAATACGTGTAGTTAGTAATGATCGTCAAACTCAAAAAGGAAGAATACCCACGGGTTCGATCCCTATTCAAAGCATTAGACTACCAGATTACCATAGCTGCTGTTATTGATGGATCAAGTCCAGGACGGATACTTGCCGACACCCCCAAAACACCCACCAGTGCTTTCATCTGCTCAGTGGAAGGCTACTATCTCGCGGGAAACCCCCAAAACGGCTCGTTTAACCAAGGTCTACGTGATTACATCCTC
>JABXGX010000310.1 GCA_016550405.1 archaeon
TAGTGGCGATACAATCAGTCTCGCTGATTACAGAGGCAAAGTTGTTCTGTTGGATTTCTTCGCAACTTTCTGTCCGCATTGTCTCGAGGCTTTTGATAATGAGTTGGTGCCTCTCTACAATCAATCCTATGCCAATGATCCTTGGGTTGCATTTCTTTCGATAGATATTTGGGAGTCTGGAATTACGGCTGAACAACTGCGAAATTTCGCCAGCGATCACGGCGTGGAATGGCCGATTCTTATGGGGTCGGATTCCAACATCAACCAAAATTATGAGGTAACGTGCCTACCGACCATATTTATCATTGACGGCGATGGGGTGATCAGGTATCGCTATAATTGTGGTTCTCCGGGAGCTGAAATTCTTAAGGAAGAGATTGATGCCTTGCGGGTTCCATTGGCTGTGGATACCAATGGTGACGGAGTGGTTGACGTATTCGACCTATTCACAGTAGGCGTAGCCTTCGAATCCACGCCAGACGATTCAAACTGGAACTCAGCAGCTGACATAACCAATGACGGTATTATAGACATCTCCGACTTGATTTCAGTTAGAAATTACTTTGGAAAAACTGATTGACGTTGATCTCTCCTATATCTTAGATTATAGGTGAAGCTATGGTCGTATTCAGTTGTCTATGTTAAACATGGAAAGAAAAACAAACCTAATCTTCCTTCTTTCGTATTCTAAGACTGATGACACACGTAAATCCAGAACAGCCTATGTATATGGATGTGGCATTTAGCTCATACATAAGCCACCTTTGGATGAATATGTTGGGTGCATTGTGCTACCATCATTTGTTGATGAATACCATGCAATCAATCCATACATATATAGAACTTCGAAACATGATTTTTATAACGGTTTTCCGCAAATGTTTACGAATGATGTTGAGAGTAAATTAACGTGGAGGAAATAAGTGTGAAAATTTGTAAGAAACTTGACATGTGGGCTCTGATGTTGGTTTTCTTATGCGTCATAAGCTTGCAACAAATGCAAATTGTTACTGCTTTGCCTTATACAGACACAGATGTAGATACCGCTTACGAAATGATCATGAGTGGTGTTTATCCAAACCTCGTGATTTTAGACGTTAGAACTCAAGATGAATTCAAGAGTGGGCATATACAAGATGCAATTCTTATACCATATACGGAACTGGAAGAAAGAATTGGCGAACTGGAAGAATATAAAGATCATGAAATAATAGTATATTGCAAGTCGGGATATAGAAGCACCATAGCTTGTGGCATCCTTGATACTTATTCCTTTACCAAAGTCTACAATATGTTGGGAGGAATCACTGCGTGGAAAGCGGCAGGTTACCCCGTACTGATGGGCTCTATTCCTGCTAACATAGATATCGATCCCGACACTCTGAACCTTAGGAGCAATGGTAGATGGATTACTGCATACATAGAACTTCAAGGAGCGTATGAGGTGAGTGATGTTGATGTTTCTGCGACCATTTGTTTTTACAGGTGCCCATGCAATTCCACTCATGCAGAATCGCATCCTGCCCAAGTAGGAGACCACGACAATGACGGCATCCCTGATCTAATGGTTAAGTTTGATAGGACTGCGTTGATAGCCTCGTTGAGCGTGGGCGAAGCCACTTTAATGATAACAGGAGAAGCTAATGGAAAAACACCATTTGAAGGCAGTGACACAATCAGAGTAATAGACGGATAAAGAATCCCTTTATGAGAAAAATTGCTAATTGTAAACACTCATTGAGGTTCACATGGTTTGCTAAATACCTTAGGCGTCCCCCTTTTGCCCTTAATGTGACTTCAGAATAACCATTCTTCTTCAGTGTCCACAACGTGTTGAAAATCTTTGCTTCGGCGGGGTCGGTTCGTCCTGTGGTGGGGCCGGCCGGAGTTGAACCGACGACCTTTACCCGGAACAGTTCATCCCCGTTCCTACGGGTTTCTTCACCGCTCCAGAATCTCTTCATCCCATGTGGTCAGCAAACCCGTGAGTTCTGTTCTGGAGCCCCTAACGGTTGACACGACTTCGCGTCAACTGTCGTCATCCCTATCTAGCGCCTCATCAACTGATGAGACGTAGCTAGACTACGGCCCCTCAATCCAACAGTTTATAGGTTCTAAATATATACGTTTCTCGCAGAAACAAAGCGAAAACTTAATCAACAATAGATTCACGAAGTTATTGGGGTTGCCGGCCACAGGGCGCGGGACCCACCTGATCCCATTCCGAACTCAGAAGTTAAACCGCGCTCCGTTTCCGGTGTTAGTGTGGTCTTCGGCCA
>JABXGX010000311.1 GCA_016550405.1 archaeon
CTGTTAGCGCTTCGTGGACATATCCAAGTGGATACGATCCTCACGGTGGTTACGTTGATCGAATTACCTTCGTCGTGTATCCATCTGAGGATATAGCTCAAGCACTGCTTGCTCTTCAGGCTGGTACTGTTTATTCATACGATGAACGGATCCCGCACCAATCAGTGGAGGAGCTTGAGGCGAACCCAGCAATCGAAGTTACCTCCATTGAAGGAGCTATCTATCGACAATTTACTTTGCAATGCCAACGATTCCCCACCAATATCACCGGGTATCGGTATGCATTGAACCAAGCACTCGACAAAGCAGCAGTAGTTGCCAACGCCCGTGGTGGATATGCTACTCCCATGGACAGCGCTATTCCGCTACCCTATGAATATTGGGAATATGAATCCCAAATGGCATCACACTTCTACACAGAAGACATTGCTGCAGCTAATGCCACATTGGATGCGGCACAGATCATCGACACTTCTGACTCACCTCACCCTGGTTATCGGTACTACGACGCTGATGACAGCGGAACCTGGACTGCAGGCGATAAACGTGGTGATGTGTGGGCTCCGGATGGGCTTAAAATTGAATTATGGGCGTCAACAGGCTATGACCCCGCTATCCAAGCTGTTACCGTCATGGTTGATAGCATGGCGAAATGCGGTCTCCTTGGAGAAGTCGTAGAAGTTGACTTTAACGCCTTAATTGCTGGTCTTATCACTGGTGAATTTAGTCTTGGCTGTTTCAGCTGGAACATCAATCCACCGGGTGAGCCGTTCCTACTCTACGACTTCTTCCACACCCAAGGCAGCTCCAACGGTCTCTTCTACCGATTCAACAACACGGAATACGACTACAACGCAACTCATTTCGTTGAAGCTCCGACTCGATTAGAGGCAAGAAACTGGGCATGGAATTGTACTGCGATTCTCATAAAAGAGATGCCAATGATTGTCTGTTATAACGACGAATACACCCATGCTTACCGAACTGACATCTGGGAAGGCTATGTGCCCCAAGTCGCCATTAACCGTATGGGTGGAAACCCATATACCTACATTCAAATGCGCCTGAAAGAGGATGCTGGTGGTCCCTTCGGTTGTATCCCAACGGATTACGTCACTGTACTCTCTGAGGGTATGGACTACACCAACTACATCCAAAGCGATTCGGGTTACACATTAACCGTCCTCGGACTCATCTACGAAACCCTTTGGAATGTTGATCCTCTCGATCCAGACCAAGGTATAGGACCTGGACTCGCATATAATTGGACCATTGAAGACACAGTCGCGTCAGGCGATATTGAAGATGGAAAGAAATTCACCTTCTATCTGTATGACAATGTTACCTGGCACGATGGACAACCCTTCACCTCAGAAGATGTTCAATACAGCTTCATGAATATCCATCCATGGTCTCCCCCACGATCTGTCAACCTGCTAGAGATTTACCGAGTTGATACACCAAACGATACAACTGTTGAAGTATATTCAAACAGTAGTGGCTACGTAGAATTTACCCGAGCAACAAGCTTGCCAATTCTTCCCAAACACATCTGGCAACCATACGAATCTGGCAACTTCACCTGGTCCCCTGAAACTCCGACCGAAATGTCGGGAACAGGTCCCTACAAGTGGGTGACTCGGGTTACCGGACAATACATTATCTTAGAACGCAATGAGGACTGGCACTTCGGTATTGAACACCCAGATCGACCTCCGTGTCCACCTCCATTCAATCCTCTGATTTATGTAGGCATTGCTGTTGTGGTGATAGTCATTATCATCATCGCTGGTGTCTACTTCTTCAGAATTCGAAAGTAGTCTAGATCAAAGTAGGGCTTCGGCCCTACAACCCTCTTTTTTTGGGTGAAAATATTGAACAGTGAATTTGATAAAAGGCGATTTGGAACCATTGCGGCACAAGTAGTGATTGCCGCAGTTTACGGCGGTATTTTAGCGTATATTTTACTAACAACAACTGATCTCACATATATTTCACTGGGAACCGCCTATCCTTTTCCACTTAATATTTACATGGTCTTAATCTACGCAGGAATTGGGCTTGGCATCGTCTTCATCCTCAACCTTTTTTTTCGGTTCTCCAATCTCCGTCCAGATCGACTATTCGTTTCGGTTCTTCTTTCCCCACTACTTTTTCTAGCAACTTTACTTGTGGGCCATATTATCCTTCTGTTCTTTCTTCAGGGAGTCGAGAATCTTTTTCTCTATACAATTGTCGCTTTCGCTTCGATATACTTCTCTATGTTTGCCATCCTCTTTATCATACTTGATATGCTTCCTACCTGGGGAAAACAAGTGATGGTTATTTGGTATGGAGGAAGTATCGGTGCTTTTCTTGGCGTGGCGATTCCCACACTGCCACTCTTTGTTTTATTCATCGCTTTAGCTGCTCTTGATATCTTCACCGCCCAGGCTGTTCAACCTGATTGGCATAAGCGTGTTGACGGCATGGATTTCTTAGGTACGATGCTTGGTGGCACTTTTATGGGCGTTGGCGATATTGTCTCCTATTCTGCCATCGTGGCTCATACCCTTGTCTACTTTGGAATCTGGTTTGCCCTCGCCTCCGCTTTAATGCTCCTTCTTGGAGTTGCCGTGTTGGTTGCCGTATTTCAACGACGAATTGATAAACCAATACCCGGACTGATTGTTGTTATATTCGGAGTCCTTCCATGGATTCCAGCAATAATACTCGAAATTTTAACTAGCATTTGATCGATATACCCAATAATGGGTGTAATCAACGTACCCAAACCTCCACTTATGCCAAGAGCCAATGATGGTACACGCAGAGTTATGGTAAAGACTTGCAACTTCAGACTGTTTTAGCACAAATTAATCAAGGATCATACCGATTCTTGATGTTGTTAAGACGAAGGAATCTTTGCTGGAAAGTGAAAGGCTAGGTAGTCGACCAATGTTTCAAGGCTTCAGCTAATTCTGGGTGTGATGCCGCGAATTCTTCAAGAGAAAACCCAGCTATGGTCGCATCCACCGCTTGCCGCATTGCAGTTGCACCCACCCGAGTTCCCTTAGGGTGCCCATGAATTCCGCCACCCGCCTGGATAACCAAGTCTGTTCCAAAAATGTCAATGAGACTGGGGACATGCCTTGGGTGCAACCCCCCAGATGCCACGGGTAAAGTGGGTTTCAAATCTGCAAGCGGTTCTTTGCATTTACGAATGTTGGTTTCAACTTCTTCTCGGTCTTCAGACATTTTCCCGACGGCTGTGCCAACATGTAATTGGTCTATTCCAAGCAACCGTGAAGCTGTGGCAATGACTGGCATGGCAATCCCATGTTCGTGAAGTTTGGTGAAAGCTGCATGCATAGCTCGATGTCCATGTAGAATCAGCTTGAACCCCTGATTTCGTAGAGTGGATACGGCCGAGTAACCACAGGTGAGGATATCAATCATTGCTACTCGTCCACCATGATCTTCGATAAATTGAGCGCGCCGGAGCATTTCTTGAGTCTCGGCGGTGACATTGATTAAGTAAACTTTCTCTTCTCCCGTTTCTTCTTCAGCGCGATCGCGTTGATCCAATGTGGCGATGACGCGATCTTCAAAAGGATTAAACGCTTGGCTCGAAAGATTTTCATCATCTTTCACCACGTCACAACCTCCTGCCCAAGCTTCATAAGCAACAGCCGCATGATCTTTAGTACGGAGCCCAAGTTTAGGTTTCACAATGGTTCCAACCAGAGGACGTTCTGGCACTTTGATGGTGGCTCGGATTCCGGGAATGCCAAACGCAGGTCCAGGGAAACTTTTCACTAGCTTTTTGGGAAATTCAATATCGAGTAATCGAAGGTATTTGAGATCACCCAATCCAAACACATTCCCCGCCACAGAACTCATGATGTTTGGCAAGTTTCCGGGTTCAAAGAGCTCAATAGGATAAGCGATACGAGCAACATTCCCAACTAATTCGAAGACAGTTGCAGCAAGCTTTTTCATATAAGGTTTCTCGGTCGTTAATTCAGTCCACGTCCCAATCGAACTTTCCGCTGCGACACCACCTGCCGCCCACTCTATGCTTCGTTTTGGATTCCTTGTTTCAATCCGAAAAGTGCAGATGGTATCTGTGGGAGCTGGTTTGTATTTGGGATTGTAAAAGTCCTGATATTTCATTAAGTGCCACCTAGGAGAACTGAGTATGATATCGATGAATTACTAGAAGTTGACCTAAAATTATTCGCTTTAATAGGTTTTGAGGTTACACAAGGCTGGAAAAAGCCGCGATTAATGCGGCAGCAACTCCAATAATCAGCATACAAGATCGGCTTCTCTCTCGTTTTCTTCCCTTTTATCTTTCCGTTGCAACACACAGCGTTTTTATCAAGGCACTGTTTCAACTGAGTCAGAAGTGGTATTATGACAATCTATACCGGTGAAGTGAAAGTCAAAACCAACGGTGAACCCGACATCATCGATGTCACAGAGCAGGTCACCCTGCATCTTAAAAAAAGCAGTATCCAATCGGGACTCGTGACGGTCTTCTGTACCGGGTCCACTGCGGCAGTAACAACCATTGAATACGAGCCCGGACTGCTCAAAGACCTTCCCGTAGCAATGGAGCGCTTTGCCCCGCGTGATGCCCTGTATGAACACCAGCTCCGTTGGCAGGATGGAAATGGTCACAGCCACGTCAGGGCCGCCATAATTGGTCCCAGTATTACAATCCCAATAATCGAAGGAAAAATGCCATTAGGGACCTGGCAACAAATCGTTCTACTCGAATTAGATGTCAAACCTCGAACCCGTCAACTTGTAATACAAGTCATTGGGGACCAGTAGAGAAGTACTACCTCTGACCCTTTCCAAGATAGATACCATGCGGATCAAGTCCACGAAGTTGTTTTAATTCATATTCAGTTGGTTCAGCCGTTGTAGGGACCGATTTCGGAACAATTAGATCGAACATCACATTTTTCTTCACCCAGTCAACGGTTATGTCCGGATGAACCGATTTTAGCCGAATCCGCTTGGTTTGGGGATCAAAATCCATCTGACACTTATCTGTGACAACAAGTGCGGGTCCTCCTCCAATTAATCCCATTTTCTCACGGCTTCCAGGGCCGGAAAGGTGACCAGGGCTAGTCAGGTAATCAAGTTTCTTAACGAATTTTCGGGAATCGTGTGTAAACATAAGGATTATTCGACCAGCTGAACTGGCAATATCATTACCTCCGCCACTTCCTGGTAGTCGGACTTTAGGTGCATCAAAGTCACCAATATAGGATGTGTTGATGTTTCCGTATTCATCGATCTGAGCAGCACCCAAGAAGCCAACATCGACCCGGCCGCGCATCATCAAGAACCCCAGGGTTTCAATAAGTCCAATTGATGCTGCAGCCCGGTAACCTAAACGGGAATCTGCAACGGAAAGAGCCAAGTCTTTGTTTTGAGTGTCAACATTTCCTCCTTCATAGATGATGATTGCATTCGGAGCGTGGGTCACTTTCGCAAGCATGGCACCAAGTACGGGTAGCCCTGTTCCTGCAAAGACGCGTTCACCATCTTGTACTGCATGAGCTCCACAAACAGCCATCATTTCCGTTGATGTATAATCAGCCACATTCATCACTTCCTCCTAGTATCCATATCGTGGATCTGCGCGCAACTCCTTCAATCGCTTCTCGCCAATCTTCTTTAGGAGTCCATCATGACTCCTTACGCCAAGAATCCAATCCTCCAAATACTCCTCCCAGCCCTCTTCGGTCTTACATTGCTGGACATAATACTGCAAGTGGGGAAGGTCATAGTCGTACATACCGAATACTTGCATCGGCCAGCTTCCGAAAGGAAGTTCAACAACATAATCAACGTAGAGACTGGGAATCATCGTCTTATCCGGGTTCTGACGAATTTCCTCATTGGTAATAATTTTCTCAACGAACACAATTGACTTCTTTGCGCAACGAGTAATCTCGTTATCTTCCCCTTTGATACCAAAGATTTGCACATTGCCAGCCTGATCCGCTTTCTGAGCACAAATAACGCCAAAGTCGGCCTGAATTGAGGGAAGCAGAGCGACTGGCGTTCCAGTGAATGGACACTCCATCATCTTAGCCTTGTTTTTCCGCAGCCTCGTCTTTTCCATCATATCAGACCCAATCATATGCCGAATGGGCATAAATGGTACATTCAACGCCCCACCCAAAAACCGGAGTGCCATAGCTAGATTCGAATAGTCTTCGAATTTCACTTTCCCTTCTTTCGACCGGCGACGAAGATTAGGAGCCAGCCCCAAGGCCTCTATGGCAAAGAATGCTACCTCAAATTCCAAACACACCTCAGCCCCGACCAAGATTTCTAGTTGGGTTAGAATTCATCTAGCGCCCAAAATCCAGATCGTGTTCGGAGCCACACGTATATATACGTAAATGGCGCTTTTTTTGGCGGATGAGTTCCATGGCGAAGGCTTCGGGTGGTCGTTGGTAGCCAAATCCGCCCCAAGCAATGTGTGCACCATCTTGGACTTTTTTAGTAACTTCTTCAAGAGTGATTCTTTTGTCTTCGATTGCTGCTTCTGTCAATGGTGTTCACCAGTAATTAGTTTCATACTCAAAGATTACTAGATGTGATAAAAGGCTTACCGCCGTTTGGGCAAATGAGATGGAACCGACTTAAAATGTCATAGGAAATAAAGCTGAACCATACCAGTAAGAGATGATTACCCAGCGGAGTTAACATTTTGGAGCAAAACGAAAAGCCCCCAGGTCCGTTGATGCCACGAGACACCAAGCCCCCACCACCACGATCTGGACGAGTGGAACGGCATCTCAAAGCACTCCGAAGTCAAATCACAGGTAAGGGTCGGCAAGCTGCACTAACCTTGGGTAAATTAGGTGATGCACGAGCTGTTGAACCGCTCATAAAGGCATTACAGGATTCTTATCCAAAGTCCCGTAATCGAATCATTCTAGCACTCCAAATGCTTGGAAAATACAAAGATACGCTAACTCATTCTTAAGAGGAAGTTGTATCCAAAGAAGCAGATTTGGCACTTACCGTTCCATGTTTACATTAGCTAGACTATTTGGGCTTCGAGCACATCTTTAGCTGTAAACACTTCAAGTACATTAGTGCGCCCAGGTACTAAGGCAGAGGCACGAACTACAACCACTCTTTCTTCGGGTTTGATAATACCATCATTGTGAAGTTTCTTGAAAGCTAGTTGGAGAAGTTCGTCCATGTTGTTGCAATGCTTTATCAGCAGACTTTCTGTGCCCCAGAGTAATTTCATCTGCCGTTGCACTCGGATATGCGGCGTACTGGCAATAATCCGAACGAAAGGTCGATATTTTGAAACCATGCGAGCCGAATAGCCAGCCATGGTAAAAACGAGCACGGTTTGGACATCGAGATTCTTTGCCATGGTGACGACCGATCGACCAAGTTCTTCGGCAATAAGATGTTGACCTGAATCATAGTAGGTTAGATTGCGTTGGGGGAATGAAGGTATCACTTGTCGCCCAATCGTTTCCATGACTTGAACTGCAGCAACCGGATGCCGCCCAACGGCTGTCTCCGCTGAAAGCATCACTGCATCAGAACCATCGAGTATGGCATTTGCTACATCGCTAGTTTCAGCCCGAGTAGGACGAGAGTTTCGGACCATGGATTCAAGCATCTGCGTTGCTACTATGACTGGTTTGCCAACCTGGTTGCATTTGTGAACAATTTCTTTTTGGAGGAGGGGTACTTGCTCAGGGGGGATCTCGACACCAAGATCACCTCGCGCGACCATGATGCCATAACTCGCATCTAAGATATCATCGAAATTTTTGATAGCAAAGATATGCTCGATTTTTGAGATGATGGGGATATCTGTACCTTCGTTGCGCAAAAAACTTTGAACTTTTTTAATTTCACTCCGTCGTTTCACTGCAGAAATCGCCACAAATTCGGGACCGAGTTCAATGATAAACTTGAGATGTTCAATATCTTGGGGTGTGGGAACAGTCATTCCTAAATCAACACCTGGGATATTCACACCCTTATTTGTGCTAATTTCTCCACCAGTTACTACAGAACAGTGGATTTCCGATCCTTGAATCTTATCGACCCGAAGTTCAACTATCCCATCATTAACAAATATGCTTTGGCGAGCTTTGATTAATTTGGGGAGTGTCTTTAATGAGACACTAATCCGGGTAGCATCTCCTTCGATATCGTCCGTAGTTAGAGTAATGTGGTCTCCTTCATTTAATTCAAAAGCTGATTTAACGACACCAATTCGCACCCGAGGTCCTTCAAGATCCATGAGAATAGGATGATTGGGAAGGTGTTGACGAATCCGATTAAAGCGGATTCGATGTTCTTCCAACGTCCCATGTGAGAGGTTGAGTCTTAACACATCCATACCAGCTTTTGCCATTGCCAATAACTTCTCTTTGTTTTGACATGCCGGACCGATTGTGCAGACGATTTTTGAACGTGTGGGAATCTTTCGTTGTGTCACCTTTCCACCACACCTCTGGGTATAGAAAAAACCATTTCAGCGAGCCTAATTAGTGTTACTACCCGACCTGTTGTCAACGATATTGGATTAGAAATAAACCCTAGAATCATCGTGACTTTTATAACGCAGATAACCACACAGAGACAGCTGAGCCATTATGTACGTGACTGTTCGGTACTTGAGTGTTATTCGAGAGATTACCGGCACCCGAGAAGAGGTGATAGAGGTTGATAATGGTTCGACAGTTGAAGACCTTTTGAGAATCCTTTCGAAGAAATATGGGAAAGCGTTTGATCGGATGATTCGTTCTGGGCGGGATATTCGAGGATTACAAATCATCTATTTTATTAACGGAAAAAATATCGCGAACCTCAAAGGATTCAAAACTGCAGTTCAACACCAAAGTGAACTTGTAATTATTCCACCTGTCGCTGGTGGATGATGCCCATTA